>NZ_AUKV01000017.1:0-231813 GCF_000424945.1 Streptomyces sp. 142MFCol3.1 | reverse complement strand
GCGTGGCCTGTCGTCAGGACCGAGGCCAGGGCGGTGCCCGCCATCGGGGCCGAGGTCGGCGAGGGCGTGGCCTGTCGTCAGGACCGAGGTCGGCGAGGGCGCGGCCCGTCGCCGGGACCGCGGGCGGCCGGGGCGCCGGGCGCCGGGTGCCGGTGGAGAGTGTGGTGGGGTTCGGGCGATGCGTCCGGGTGATGTCATCGGCTCGTAGGATCGTGGATGTGTCCCGATCTTCCGTCGCCGTCCCCTTTGCCCTCGCGTTCGCCCTCGTCCTGGCCGGATGCGCCGGGGGCGGAGTGCACGGGAAGCCCGGAGCGGCCGGTGTCCGCGACCCGTACTTCCCGAAGCTGGGCAACGGCGGCTACGACGTCACGCACTACGGCCTGACCCTCGACTACGAGCCGTCCGCCCGGCAGCTGCGAGGGACGGCGGTGATCACGGCCCGGGCCACCTCGGACCTCAGCGCCTTCGACCTCGACCTGAAGGGGCTGGAGGTGCACGGCGTCACCGTCGAGGGCCGGGAGGCCCGCTGGAACCGCGCGGGGCAGGAGCTGACCGTGCACCCGCACGACGGCCTCGACGAGGGAAAGACGTTCCGCGTGACGGTCCGCTACTCGGGAACCCCCGAGACGCTCACCGACGTGGACGGCTCGCAGGAGGGCTGGCTGCGCACCGCGGACGGCTCGCTCGCGCTGGGCGAGCCGACCGGCTCGATGACGTGGTTCCCCGGCAACAACCACCCCTCCGACAAGGCTTCGTACGACATCACAGTCACCGTGCCGAAGGGCCTGCACGTGGTCTCCAACGGGGAGTTGACGAGCGAGACGACCAAGGGCGGCCGTACGACGTTCGCGTGGCACACCGCCGAGCCAATGGCCAGTTATGTGGCGACCGTCGCGATCGGCAGGTACGACATCTCGCGCTCGACGACCGGGAAGGGCCTGCCGGTGTATGTCGCCGTCGACCCCACGCAGGCGGAGGCGGGCAAGAAGGTGCCGGACAGGATCGCGGAGATCATCGACTGGGCGGAGTACAACTTCGGCCCGTACCCCTTCTCCTCCACCGGCGCGATCGTCGACCGCCCCGGCGACGCGGGGTATGCGCTGGAGACCCAGAACCGCCCCTTCTTCCCGGGCACCACCGACACCCGGATCCTTGTCCACGAACTGGCCCACCAGTGGTTCGGCGACTCCGTGACTCCGAGGTCCTGGCGGGACATGTGGCTCAACGAGGGCTTCGCGACCTACGCGGAGTGGCTGTGGCAGGAGGACCACGGCGGGGACAGCACGCAGGACGTCTTCGACGCCCTCTACGCGGGCGACTACTACAAGAGCGGCGCGGGCAACGAGGCCCTCTGGGCGTTCCCGCCGGGCGACCCCCCGAGTGCCGCGGAGATCTCCGACCCGCCCGTCTACGACCGCGGCGCCATGGTCCTGCACAAGATCCGGCAGAAGGTCGGCGACGACACCTTCCACGACATCGTCCGGGGCTGGGCCGCCGCCCACCGTCACGGCAACGCGGACAGCGGCGGGTTCACCGCCTTCGTCGAGAAGAAGGCGCCGGACGAGGACTTCGGTGTCATCTGGAAGGACTGGCTGTACGGCGAGGGCAAGCCCGCGAAGCCGTGACGGGCGGGGGACCGCGAAGCCGGGACCGCGAAGCCGTGACGGGCAGGCCGGGAGTCCGTCCTTCAGCGCGGGGGCCGCAGGGACAGCGCGTCGACCGTCAGCGTGATCGGTGTCCTCGCCGCGGCGCTGCCGGCCACGGTGGTGAGGCGCGGCGGGCGGGTACGGGCCGCCGCGGCACCGGCGGCCGAGACCGCGCCCGAGGACGCGGAACTCGCCGCCTGAGCCGGGCGGGGAGCCGCCCGGACGTGACGAGGAGGAACAACTGACGGAGCCCCCGGCCCGAATGGGCCGGGGGCTCCGTCAGGTGGTGCGGGAGACGGCGGATCAGACGCTGACGCCGAAGTCCTGGGCGATGCCGACGAGGCCCGAGGCGTATCCCTGGCCCACGGCGCGGAACTTCCACTCGGCGCCGTTGCGGTAGAGCTCGCCGAAGACCATCGCGGTCTCGGTCGCGGCGTCCTCGGAGAGGTCGTAGCGCGCGATCTCGGCGCCGCCGGCCTGGTTGATGATGCGGATGTACGCGTTGCGGACCTGGCCGAAGTTCTGCGTGCGGGTCTCGGCGTCGTAGATCGAGACCGGGAAGACGATCTTGTCGATGTCGGCGGGGAGAGCCGCCAGGTTGACGTTGATCGCCTCGTCGTCGCCCGCGCCCTCGCCCGTGCGGTTGTCGCCGGTGTGGACGATGGTGTTGTCCGGGGTCTGCTTGTTGTTGAAGAAGACGAAGTGGGCGTCCGAGTAGACCTTGCCCTGCGTGTTGACCGCGATGGCCGAGGCGTCGAGGTCGAAGTCGGTACCCGTGGTGGTGCGGACGTCCCAGCCGAGGCCCACGGTGACGGCGGTCAGGCCCGGAGCCTCCTTGGTGAGCGAGACGTTGCCACCCTTGGACAGGCTTACAGCCATTGTTGGGAGTCCCTTCCCTCGTTGCGTACGCGGTGCTTGTGCCTCGTACGTATGGGTTTCGAACGGCTTCGTACGGTCACGAAGCTACAGCTACCCCTATGAACGCCGAGAGGGGTACGGAAGGTTCCAGCTCTCTTTACTTTCTTTACCTTCGGTTCGCTCCGACGGCGCAGGCGAGCGGAAAAACGGGTGACGCGGACCGGACATCCGCGCGACCATGAACCTCATGTCCGGTCCCTATGTCGTCCGTGGCTCCGTCTCCCTTCCCGAGGCCGAGCTGATGTGGCGTTTCTCGCGCTCCGGCGGGCCCGGAGGACAGCACGTCAACACCAGCGACTCGCAGGTCGAACTGCGCTTCGACCTGGCCAGGACCGAGGCGCTGCCGCCCGTGTGGAAGGAGCGCGCCCTCGCCAGGCTGGCCGGGCGGCTCGTCGACGGGGTCGTCAGCGTCCGGGCCTCCGAGCACCGGTCCCAGTGGCGCAACCGCGAGGCCGCCGCCGTGCGGCTCGCGGCCCTGCTCGCCGAGGCCACCGCTCCACCGCCCAGGCCTCGCCGCGCCACCCGCATCCCCCGCGGCATCAACGAGCGGCGGCTGCGCGAGAAGAAGCAGCGCTCGGACACCAAGCGCGGGCGCTCCGGGCGCGACTGGTCCTGACCCCCGCCGGGTCCCGGACGCACGGCCCGACGGCCCGCGTCACATTCGCGTCCCGCGATCCGTCATGTCTGTGACGGACCGCGACGAGGAGATGGGGCCCATGGGCGAGATGAGCGAAGCCGGCGAGCCGACCGGGCCGGCCCCCGGAGGGAACGAGTTCCTCGCCGAGCGGTTCGAGGCGCACCGCGGTCATCTGCGCGCGGTCGCCTACCGCATGCTCGGCTCGCTCACCGAGGCCGACGACGCCGTGCAGGAGGCCTGGCTGAAGCTCAGCCGGGCCGACGCGAGCCATGTCGACAACCTCGGCGGCTGGCTGACGACCGTCGTCGGAAGGGTCTGCCTGGACATGCTGCGCTCCCGCCGGGCCCGCGGCGAGGAGCCCCTGGAGGACCGGCCCGGGGTGCGCATGCCGGAGCCGGTGCTCAGCCCCGTCAGCGGCGTCGACCCGGAACAGCAGGCGCTGATCGCCGATTCGGTGGGCATCGCCCTGCTGGTGGTGCTGGAGACGCTGACGCCGGCCGAGCGGCTCGCCTTCGTGCTGCACGACCTGTTCGCGGTGCCGTTCGAGGAGATCGCGCTCCTCGTGGGCCGTACGCCGGCGGCGTCCCGGCAGCTCGCCAGCCGGGCCCGGCGTCGGGTGCAGGGCGGGGCGCCCGCGCCCGACGCCGACCTCGCACAGCAACGGGAGGCCGTCGACGCGTTCCTGGCGGCGGCGCGCGGGGGCGACTTCGACGCGCTCGTCGCGGTGCTCGACCCGGACGTCGTGGCGCGGTCGGAGGGCGGTGTGACGACCGGTGCGGTCGCCGTGGCCTCGGGCGCCATCGGTTTCGCCCATCTCGCGCACTCCGCGCGGCCCGCCCTCGTCAACGGCGTCGCGGGTGTCGTGGGCATCACCGACGGGCACCTGACCAGTGTTCTCGCCTTCACAGTCGTACACGGCCGGATCGCCGTGATCGACATCCTCAACGACCCGGAGCGGCTGGCCGCGCTCGACGTCACCGTCCTGGAGCGCTGACCGTCCCGCCCGTGCGGTGGGCGGACGGCGCCGTCCGCCGCGCGGGCGCTAACCCAGCTGCCGGTAGCGGCCCCTGAAGTACGTCAGCGGTCCTCCGTCGGCGCTCGGCACCTCGGCCGTGAGGACGCGGCCGATGACGAGGGTGTGGTCCCCGGCGGCCACCCGCTGCTCGGTGCGGCACTCCAGGGTCGCCAGGGCGCCGCCCACCAGCGGTGCCCCGGCCTCCTTGCCGCGCACGTACGGGATGTCCGCGAAGAGCAGCCGGTCGCTGATGCGGCCCTTCATGGCGAAGCGGCCGGCGATGTGGCGCTGGCTCTCGGAGAGCACGGAGACCGCCCACATCGGCTGTTCGGCGAGCAGGTCGTCCATGCGAGAGCCCTCGCGCAGGCTCACCAGGACCAGGGGCGGGTCCAGCGAGACGGACATGAAGGCCGTCGCGGTCATGCCGACGTCCTCGCCGCGCGGTCCGTCCGGGTCCAGTGCGGGCTCGTGGGCGGTCACCAGGACCACGCCCGCGGCCAGCCGGGTCATGGCGGCGCGGAACTCGTCGTTGCTCACCCCCTCAGCATGCCCGGATGCGGAGGGGGGAGCGGAGGGGGAAGTCTTCAGCACGCCGAAACGCTAGTCTCCGTTTCCCGGGCGGCGCATCGGCCCCCGGCCCGAGGCAGGTCCTAGGACCGGAGACGGAGATCGCGACCGCACACGTTCGCGTGGCGTCCGGCCACAATCGCTCACAGTGTCCGCACAGCTCCCCACCATGCGTTCAGTAAACGCACGGTGAAAATGCAGAAACCCCACTCAATTGTTCAACTTCAGCTGTGACTTGAGTCACAGGGGCCATATTTTGTTGACCCTGTGTACCGAGTGGGGAGCGCGCTGTGATTCAGTGGCGGGGAAGCTGAGCATGAAGCTACCAAGCAGTACGCGGGAAGGCACCCGGCAGTCCACCGAGCGGTACACCCAGTCGTAAGCGCGAGAGCAACGAAGAGCACCTGGTACGCCGAGAGAACCCTGGAGTTGCTGCGAGGTCTCGACGAGGGGGGAGGGCGAATGGAGACCGAGTCGGAGCCCTACGTCCGTCTGGCGACCCTGCGGCAGCTGCATCAGGTGATGGCGGACATGAACACCGCCCGCAGCCTGGCCGACACGCTGCAGACCGTCGCGGACGGCGTGGTCACCGGTCTCGGCTTCGAGCTCGCGTGCGTCAACCTCGTGCGCCAGGACGGCGACCTGGTCGTCGCCGCGCTCGCCGGGAACTCCGCCGCCGAGGCCCTGATCACCGGCCGCGTCGGGTCCCGCGCCTCCTGGGACCGCCGGCTGACCATGGGCGAGGCCTGGGGCGACCTCCGGTTCATACCGCACACCGAGGGCTGGGTCCTGGACGAGGACGACGTCCCGCAGTGGTACACCGACGGACCCGCGCCCCGCTTCGAGGACGAGTGGCACCCCTCCGACCGTCTCTTCGCGCCGATGTACTCGCCCGGCGCCTCCGGCGGCGGCGAGCTGATCGGCGTGCTGTCCGTGGACCGGCCGCGCAACGGCCGGCGCCCCGGTGCCTGGGGGCGCGAGGCGCTCCAGATGTACGCCTTCCAGGCCGCCATCGCGATCAGCAACGCCCGGCTGCGGGCGAACATGCAGCGCGCCCTGGTCCGCCTGGAGCGTGAGCAGCAGGCACTGCGCGCCAGCGAGGAGTCCTTCCGCCAGGCCTTCGAGTACGCGCCCAGCGGCATGGCGATCGCCGAGATGGGCGGCGACCAGCACGGCCGCATCCTGCGCACCAACGACGCGCTGTGCCGTCTGCTGGGCCGCCCGGCCTCCGCGATGCGCCGCTACTCCTTCTCCGACCTCGTGCACCCCGAGGACATCGGCACCCTGCTCAGGACGTCCGCCGAGGGCGGCCGGGCCGAGCTGCGCCTCGGCCGCCGCGACGGCACGTACGTCTGGGTCCACCTGCGCAACTCGGTCGTCGCGGACGCCGCCGACGGCCCCCGCTTCCTGCTCACCCACGTCGAGGACATCGAGGAGCGCAAGCGCCGCGAGCTCCAGCTCGCCCACCGCGCCTCGCACGACGCGCTGACCGGCCTGCCCAACTCCGCGGAGCTGCGTTCCCGGCTCGGCGCCCGCCTCTGCCAGCGCCCGCAGTCCCTGCCGCCCGGCGCCGTCGCCTCCCTGGACGCGGCGTACGGGCACGGCCAGTACACGGAGCCGCCGGCCGCCGCGAACGGCGGTTACGACGGCAACGGCGCCTTCGACGGGCACGCCCACCCCGCCTACGAGGGCAACGGCCACGGTTTCGACTTCCGCTCCGGCCCCGAGGCCTACGACGCCTTCGACCACCACGTGCACACGGTGGCGCCCGAGGGTGAGACCGACGACGGCACCAAGGGGCTCGCGGTGCTCTTCTGCGACCTCGACGGCTTCAAGTCGATCAACGACCGATTCGGGCACAACGCGGGCGACGAGGTGCTCATCGAGGTGGCGCGGCGGCTCACCAGCGGCGTCCGCGACGGTGACACGGTCGCCCGGCTCGGCGGTGACGAGTTCGTGGTGCTCGCCGACGGGCTCGGCCGGGCGGACGCCCAGGACCTCGCCGTACGGTTGCGGAACGCGATCATCCCGCCGATCCGGATCGACGGGCGGGCCGTCCGTGTGGGCGCCAGTTTCGGCATCGGATGGGCACACTGCGGGATGACGGCGGACGAGGTGTTGAAATCCGCTGACGAACGGATGTACGTCGAGAAACGATCTCGTCCCAAACAGCATCGGCGTGCCGGATAAAACCCAGGTCAGTGGGTTGATGCGGTGAAGACCCCCCGTTTGGTCCAGCGAGAGCGGGTAGGCTCGCCATTCACCGTGTACCGCATCTGCTGAGGAGACCAAGGGATGACGCCCGGCGACAACGGCGCGAGCACGCCCGAGGACGACGACCCGTTCGGCTACCTGTACGCCGACGGTCAGGCCAACGGAGCCACCCCGCCCACCGGGGGCGGCGGCTACGGCTACCCGGGCTCGGTCAACCGGACGCGACCGGTGGGCCAGCGCCAGTACGGGCAGCCGGCACAGACCGCGCAGTACGGCCAGCAGGCCGCGACCGCGCAGTACGGCCAGGTCCCGCAGCAGGGCTACGGTCAGCCGAACCCGCACTACGCGGCCCCCGAGACCGTCCCCGGCGGCGCGCCCACCACCCGGACGCCGCTGCCCGGCGACGGCGGCGGGCGTGGCCGCGGCCCCAACACCAGGGGCCTGCTCATCGGCGCGATCGCCGTGGTCGCGGCCGTCGTCATCGGCATCGGCATCGCCATGATGGGCGGCGACTCGAACGACGACGCCAAGGGTGACGACGGCGGCGCGGACCCGGCCACGTCGTCCTCCGAGAGCGCCGCACCGAGCCGGTCCGCCACGGCGCCCGCTTCCGAGACGGAGCTTCCGAAGATCGACGCGAAGGCCATGAACCTGGGCGCCGGAGTCACCACGGCCTCGGACGTCGAGGGCGCCGAGTCGGACGGCGGTGTCTACGTCACGGGCCTGAACACCCCCGGAGCCCAGGTCACCTGGACCGTCAACGGCATCCCCAAGGACGGCATCTACACGCTTTTCGCGCGCTACAGCACGGCGGGCCCCCACGCCGCGATGACGCTCACCGTCAATGGCAAGCCGTTCGGCAGCAAGCTGAGCATGAAGAACTACCGGCACGCCGCCGACGGCGACTTCGCGAAGGGCTGGACGAAGACCTTCGCGTGGCCCACCCTCAACAAGGGCACCAACACGATCTCCATCTCGTGCGGCGCCGGCGACAGCTGCAACGTCCTGCTCGACCAGCTGTACCTGAAGGCCGGCAAGGTCGACAAGTAGGGGCCCCTCGCGGTCCGCGCAGGCACCACGGTGACCCGAGGCGGTCGGCGCGCACACGCGTACCGACCGCCTCGGGTCACTCGTGTCAGATGCGTCCGCCCTCGACGCACATGATGGCCACCCAGCCGGTCCTGCCCGCCCAGCGCACCTTGACCCAGTCGTTGTCCCGGGGGCCGCCGCTCCAGCAGGTGTACGAACCGCCGCTGTTGTTCCGCGTGCACGGCGTCGTGGTGCAGGGAACCCGGGTATCGGGACTGGTGACGGTCACGATCTTGGCTGCGGTCGTGCTCGCGCTGGTGCGGATGGTGAAGGCATGGCCGTCCCGCATCCAGACGCCCGCCTGTTCCGCGGCAGAAGCCGTGGGACCGAAGGAGAAGGCGAGGCCCGCCGAGGCGGCGCCGATGGCCGCGAGGCGGGCGAACTTCCTTGCGCTGCGCATGAATTACCCCCATGTGGAAGCGGATCACTGGTCAGGTGATCCGTGGTCGCCGACGATCTTAACGAACACGTGATCGTGTGCGGGGTATGGGGTGATCACGCCGCGCTGACCGCCGGGGTCACCGTGACCCGGCCGAGCAGGTCCTCGAAGGCCGCGCGGTCGAAATCGCCCGCCGTGGGCGCCGTCACGGTCGCCGTCGACAGGGCGACGGCCCGGCTCAGCCGGGCCGGCCAGGGCAGGCCCTCGACGAGGCCCGACAGGAGGCCGGCGACGGCCGAGTCGCCCGCACCGGTCGGGTTGCCTCGGGCGCGGACCGGCGGGGCCGCCCGCCAGTGGCCGTCCGGGGTGTGGGCGAGCAGTCCGTCCGGGCCGAGAGAGGTGACCACCGCGTGGGCGCCGCGCCGACGGGCGTCCCGGGTCGCGCGCAACGGCTCGTGGGAGCCGGTGAGTTCGGCGAGCTCGTCCGCGTTCGGCTTGACTATGTCGGGACGGGCGGCGACCCCGCGGCGCAGCGGCTCGCCACCGGTGTCCAGCAGCACCGGGACCGCCAGGGCACGTGCGGTGCGGACGAGCCCCGCGTACGCGCCGACGGGCACTCCGGGCGGCAGGCTGCCGCACAGGGCCACCGCGGAGGCGGAGCGCAGCAGTTGCTCGTAGGCCGCTTGGAAGGCCGACCACTCGGCGGGGGTGATCGCCGGGCCGGGTTCGTTGAGCTGCGTCGTGTCGCCGGTGGCGGCGTCGACCACGGCTATCGTGCGGCGGGTCGAGCCGGTCACCGGCAGGAGCGCGTCCACCACACCCGCCGTCCGCGAGAGCAGTTCGCGCACCGTGTGGCCCGTGGCGCCGCCGGCGAAGCCCGTGACCGTCACCTCGTGGCCGAGGGCGGCGAGCACCCGCGCCACGTTCAGGCCCTTGCCGCCGGGCCGTTCGGTCACTTCGGTCACCCGGTGCGAGGAGTGCGGCCGCAGCGAGGGCACGCGATAGGTGACGTCGAGAGCGGTGTTCAGCGTGACCGTGAGGATCACCTGGGACGACCTCCCCCGAAGAAATTCATGGAATGGACGCCGACTGAGCGCCTGCCGGTTGTTCCGGCGGTTCGATCATGCCAAAGACAACGGCGGTCGGCCCAGACCCCCGGGCCAACCGCCGTGCGGCAACGACGTCGTGAATCATCCCAGTTGGGGATCGACCACCCATTCACCCCTGCGCATGACGCCCTTGAGAGCGAAGTCGGAGTCCAGGACGACCAGGTCGGCGTCCTTGCCCGGCTCCAGCGAGCCCACCTTGTCGTACATGCCGAGCAGGCGGGCGGGGTTGGCGGACAGGGCCGCCACGACGCCCTCGACGGGCAGCCTGTCGACCGTGACGGCGCGCTGGAAGGCGCGGTCGAGGGTGAGGGTCGAGCCCGCGATCGAGCCGCCCTCCACGAGCCGGGCGACGCCGTCGGCGACCTCGACCTCCAGCGGACCGAGCATGTAGCGGCCGTCACCGAAGCCCGCCGCGTCCATCGCGTCGGTGATGAACGCGACCCGGTCGGCGCCCGCGTGATGGAACGCCAGCTCCAGCGAGGCGGGGTGCAGGTGCACGCCGTCGTTGATGAGCTCGACCGTGATCCGCTCGTCCTCCAGTAGCGCCGCGATCGGACCCGGCGACCGGTGGCCGAGTGCGGGCATGGCGTTGAACAGGTGCGTCGCCACGGTCGCGCCCGCGTCGATGGCGTCCCGCGTCTGCTCGTACGTCGCGTCCGTGTGCCCGATCGCCGCGATCACCCCGTGCTCGGCCAGCAGGCGTACGGACTCGATGCCGCCCGGGAGTTCGGTGGCGAGGGTGACCATCTTGGCCCGGCCGCGCGCCGCGTCGATCAGCTTGCGGACCTCCGCGGGGTCCGGGTCGCGCAGCAGTTCCTCGGAGTGCGCGCCCTTGCGGCAGGGGGAGATGAACGGGCCCTCGAAGTGGATGCCGGCGATGTCGCCCTGCTCCGCCAGTTCGGAGAGCATCCCGGCGCGCTGGGCGAGGCCGTGCATGTCACCGGTGACGGTCGAGGCCACGACCGTCGTGGTGCCGTGCAGGCGGTGCGTGTGCACGCCCCGGAGGACCTCCTCGACCGTCCCCGAGGTGAAGGACGCGCCGCCGCCGCCGTGGTTGTGGATGTCGACGAAACCGGGGACCAGCCAGTGACCGGACAGGTCGAGGTGCTCGTGCTGCGGGGGAGCGCTCCCGGCGATCCGCGCGCCGTCCACGATCACGCGGCCGCCGTCCACGATCCCGGTGGGCAGTACCACCCGGGCGCCGGCGAGAACCTTGCTAGGGGCCATCAGGTGGTTACCTCCGAGCGGTCGATGGTGTCGGTCGTGGCGCCGGCCAGGAGATCCCAGGCCAGCAGGCCCGCGCCCAGGCAACCGGCGGTGTCGCCGAGGGCCGCCGGGACGATGGACGGCAGTTTCTGGAAGGTGACGCGCTGTTCCACGGCGGCACGCAGCGGTGTGAACAGGGTTTCCCCCGCCTCCGCGAGCCCGCCACCGATGATCAGTGTGCGCGGGTCCAGCAGGGTGAGCGCGGTGACGAGGCCGTCGGCGAGCGCGTCGACCGCCTCCTGCCACACCGCGACCGCCCTGGCGTCGCCCGCCGCCACGGCCTTCGCGCAGCCGGCCGCGTCCGCCGACGGGTCGTCCGACGCCTCGGCCCAGGCCTGGCTGACGGCCGAGGCGGAGGCGAACCGCTCCAGGCAGCCGAACTGCCCGCAGGGGCACGGTTTCCCTCCGGGGCGTACGACGATGTGGCCGATCTCGCCCGCGAAGCCGTGGGCGCCCTCCTCGACGCCGCCGTCGATGCCGATGGCTCCGGCGATGCCGGTGCCCAGCGGGACGAAGAGGAAACGGTCGGCGCCCTGGCCCGCGCCGATGCGCCCCTCCGCGAGTCCGCCGGTGCGCACGTCGTGTCCGAGGGCGACGGGCACGCCGCCGAGGCGGTCGCCGAGCAGACGGCGCAGCGGCACGTCGCGCCAGCCGAGGTTCGCGGAGTAGGCGGCGATGCCGTTGCGGGCGTCGACGATGCCGGGGACGGCGACTCCGGCGGCCACCGCGGGTTCGCCGAACTGCTCCTCGCCGTGGGCGCGCAGTTCGGCGGCGAAGCCGAGGATCGACTCGACGACCGCGTCCGGACCGCGTTCCCGTCCGGTCGCGCGGCGGGCCTGGTGGAGCAGCTCGCCGTCCGCGCCGACGAGGGCGGCCTTCATCCCGGTGCCGCCCACATCGAGGGCGATGACGTGTCTCACGGGGGACAGTGTCGCCCCTTACCCCAGGAGAGGTCTAGTCCACTCACGTGGTGTAGACCTTGTATCCGCATTCCGAGACGGATGCAACGGACGCAGAAGCAAAGTCACGGCCGGGGACGGTCCCGGGGTTGGGGAGAGCAACGCAGTGCAGCGGCATAGGACAGGACTGATCGCGGTGGCGTCCGCCCTGGGCATGACGGCGACCCTCGCGGGCTGCGGCGGCCCGGGCGGCTCCTCGGACGTCACGCTCAGACTGGTGGCCGCCGACTACGGCGACTCCAAGGCCAACAGTTCCCAGAAGTACTGGGACAAGCTGGTCGACGCGTACGAGGCGGGCCACCCGGGGGTCCGGGTGGAAGTCAGCGTCTATCCCTGGACCGACGTGGACCGCAAGGTCAAGGAGATGGTCGCGGCGGGCCACGCACCCGACATGGCACAGATCGGCGCGTACGCCGACTACGCAGCCAAGGGGCAGCTGTACAAGGTCGACGACGTGCTCTCCATACCCGTCCAGGCCAACTTCGAGTCGCAGCTCACCGACGCGGGCGAGATGGACCGGACCCAGTACGGCATGCCCTTCGCGGCCTCCACGCGCCTGCTCTTCTACAACAAGACACTGTTCTCGCAGGCCGGCCTCACGCCCCCGGAGACCTGGGACGAGCTCGCGGCCGACGCCAGGGCGCTCAAGGCCAAGGGCGTGAAGTTCCCGTACGCGCTGCCCCTCGGCCCCGAGGAGGCGCAGGCAGAGACCATGCAGTGGCTGCTGAGCGGCGGCGACGGCTACACCGACGACGTCGGCACGTACTCCATCGACTCCCCTCAGAACGTCGACACGTTCGACTGGCTCAAGGACGAACTGGTCGCCAAGGGCCTGATCGGACCCGTCGCACCTGCCAAGCTGAACCGCGCCGACGCGTTCGCGGCCTTCACCCGCGGTGAGGTCGGCATGCTCAGCGGGCACCCCACGCTGATGAAGACGGCCGCCGCGAAGGGCGTGAAGTTCGGCATGGTGCCGATGCCCGGCGTCGACGGGAGGGCCAAGGCCACCATGGGCGTCGCCGACTGGATGATGGCCTTCAAGAAGAACGGCCACGGCGAGCAGATCGGCGACTTCCTCGACTACGTCTACGACGACAAGAACGTGCTCGCCTTCTCCCACGAGTACGACCTGCTGCCGGTGACCTCGTCCGCGTCCGACGCCATGGCCGCGGACAAGGACGACGCGGATCTCGCCCCCTTCCTGGAGGAGCTCCCCAGCGCCGTGCTCTACCCGGTCGGCAAGACCTCCTGGGCCGGTGTCAGCGCCGATGTGAAGAAGCAGATCGCCAAGGCCGTGAGTCCCGGGGGCAGCCCGGCCGGAATCCTCGGCTCGCTCCAGATCGCCGCGACCACGGCCGACAGCGCGGCGCAGAGCCAGGGCTAGGGGGGTCGTCCGGGTCAGGCCGGGTCCGCGGCCCCGGCACGGCACCTCGCGGCGTTGTCGCCTCACCCGAGTACGCCCAGTACGCGGGTGAGGCTCCGTCCTGCGATGCAGCGCACCGGACGCCGCGGCCTGACCCGAACGGCACCCCCTGGGCGGTGTCGGCGGCGGGGGCTACGGTGCTGTGCATGGACGGCATGGATGAGCTCGGCGCCCGCGAGCGGGGAATTCTCGCCATGGAGCGGCGCGGCTTCTCCGGTCCCGGCGCGAAGGAGCGGGCGGTGCGGGAGCAGCTGGGCCTGGCCCCGGTCCGCTACTACCAGCTGCTCAACGCCCTCCTGGACGACCCCCGCGCCCTGGCCCACGACCCGGTCACGGTGAACCGGCTCCGCCGGGTGCGCGATTCCCGCCGCTCGGAGCGCTGAACCCGCGGGCGCGGCCCGGACAGGATCCCGAGGGCGGGGCCCCTGGTCCGTGGGCGGCCGTGACGCGAGGGCGCGACGGCAGGGCCCGGACGTGTCGCGATCAGCCATGGGTGAGCCCGCCCGTCCGTGGATAGGGTCGTCCCATGGGCAGCCCTACCAAATCCCCGGACTCCTTGCCGACGCCCGCGACCCCCGCGGGACGCGACGGCCTCGACGCCATCCTCGCCCGGCCCGGCCGGGCCCTGATCGCCCTCGACTTCGACGGGACACTCGCCCCGATCGTCCCCGACCCGGACCAGGCCCGCGCGCACCCGGACGCGGTCCCCGCGCTCGCGGCGCTCGCCCCCAAGGTCGCCTCCGTCGCCGTGATCACGGGCCGCCCGGCCGGGGTCGCGGTCCGCAAGGGCGGCTTCGCGGACGTGCCGGGCCTGGAGCACCTGGTGGTCCTCGGCCACTACGGCGCGGAGCGCTGGGACGCGGTGAGCGGCACCGTCACCGCCCCCGCACCGCACCCCGGCGTCGCCGCCGTCCGGGCCGAGCTGCCCGGGGTGCTCGACCGGGTCGGCGCCTGGCAGGGCACCTGGATCGAGGAGAAGGGCCGCGCGGTCGCCGTGCACACCCGCCGCGCGAGCGATCCGCAGGCCGCGTTCGAGGCCCTGCGCGAGCCGCTGACCGACCTGGCGACCCGGCACGGCCTGATCGTCGAGCCGGGCCGCATGGTCCTGGAGTTGCGCCCGCCGGGCATGGACAAGGGTGTCGCGCTCCTGGAGTACGCCCGTGAGATGGGCGCCGAGTCCGTCCTGTACGCGGGTGACGACCTGGGCGACCTGCCGGCGTTCGCCGCGGTCGACAAGCTCCGCTCCGACGGCGTCCCCGGCCTTCTCGTGTGCAGCGGTAGCTCCGAGGTCGCCGAACTGGCCGACCGGTCCGACACGGTGGTGGACGGCCCGGGCGGCGTCGTACGTCTGCTGGCGGCGCTGGCGGCTCAGCTCGGCTGAGTGCCGCCGAGTGCCTTTAGCGCGTGCAGCTGCTCCAGGAACCAACGGGAGGGCGGCAGCGCGGTCGCCGCGGCGGCCAGCCGCTTGGTGCGCTCCGCCCGCTCGTGGGCCGGCATGGTCAGCGCCTCGTGCAGCGCCTGCGCGGTGCCGGACACGTCGAAGGGATTGATCTCGATCGCGTCCTCGCGCAGCTCCTCGAAGGCGCCTGCCTCCCGGGACAGCACCAGCACGCAGCCCTCGTCGGAGACGACGGGGACCTCCTTGGCGACGAGGTTCATGCCGTCGCGGATCGGGTTGACGAGGGCCACGTCGGCGAGCCGGTAGGCGGCCAGCGAACGGGCGAAGTCGTCCTTGACGTGCAGCACGACCGGGGTCCATCCCGGCTTCCCGTAGCGGGAGTTGATCTCCTCGGCGAGCCGCTGCACCTCGGCGGTGTAGTCGCGGTAGACGGCCAGGTCCTGGCGCGAGGGGTACGCGAAGGCGACGTGCACGACGCGCTCGTGCCACTCGGGGTGGTCGTCGAGCAGCTGCCGGTACGCCAGCAGTCCGCGCACGATGTTCTTCGACAGTTCGGTCCGGTCGACCCGCACGATGGTCCTGCGGCCCTCGCCGATCTGCTCACGCAGCGCGGCCATCCGTTCGTCGACGTCCGGTTCGTGCGCGCGCCGGCGCAGGAAGTCGGCGTCCGCGCCGAGGCCGTGCACACCGATCTCGGTGGACCGCAGCGGGGGGCGGCCGGTCGGGGTGTGTTCGACGGCCCTGCGCGGGTCGCCGCTCGGCCAGCTGGGGAAGATCCGCTCGCCGTCGGTCTGTCCGGCGCAGGTCATGAAGGCGTGGGCCCAGCGCCAGGTGAGGAAGCCGAGCCGGTCCGCGCCGAGCATGCCCCACACCAGTTGGGCGCGGATGTCGTCCGGCAGCATCCGGAAGTACTCCGGCGGGGCCCACGGCGTGTGCGAGAAGTGGCCGATCCTGAGGTCCGGGCGCAGCTCGCGCAGCATGCCGGGCACCAGGCACAGGTGGTAGTCCTGCACGATCACCACGGCATCCTCGGCCGCGGCGTCGGCCAGGGCCTCGGCGAACGCACGGTTGTACGTCTCGTAGGCGGCCCACCGGCGCCGGAACTCCGCGTCGAAGACCGGCTCCAGGGGCGTCTGGTAGAGCATGTGGTGCACGAACCACAGGACCGAGTTGGCGATGCCGTTGTAGGCGTCGGCGTGCACGTCGGCGTCGATGTCGAGCATGCGCACGCCCTCCTCGGCGATCCCGCGGCGCACCGCCTCGCGGTCGCCGTCGCCGAGCGCCGAGCACACCCACAGGGCGCCCGCTTCCGGACCGATCGCGGAGAGGCCGGAGACCAGCCCGCCGCCTCCCCGCCGGGCGTGCAGCGAACCGTCCTCGCGCACCTCGTACGAGACCGGGCCGCGGTTGGACGCGACGAGAATGTGGTGGGCGGTGCCCTGCGCAGAAGCCGTGGAAGCCATACGCCTCAACCTAGCCCGGCCCGGAAACGCTCAAACGTACGGACGACGGTACGAACAGGCCGTATACGACCGGCGGAGTCGGTCACTCCGTGTTTTCGCAGACCGGGGCTATGCCACTTTGCGTGACTGGTATTCGGCGATGTCCGCCATCGGTGGCCGCTCCTCCGTGTCGACGGAGTAGGTGCGCGGCTCGAAGCCGTCCTCGCCCCGCTCGAACTGGGTGAGCGCGGGGCGGACGAGGTGCCCGCGGGCCAGCCGGAGCTGTGCGGTGCGGTAGATGGCGGCGGCCATCCGGCCGAGCGCCTGGCCGTCCTGGTGGCGGTGCTTGCGGACGCCGACGTCGACCTGGGCGAGGGCGTCCAGGCCCACCAGGTGCAGCGCGTCGACGAGCATGCCCAGTTCGACGCCGTACCCGACGGGGAACGGCAGCTGTTCGAGCAGGGAGCGGCGGGCCGCGTACTCGCCGCCCAGAGGCTGGACGAAGCCCGCGAGTTGCGGCCAGTGCATGTTGAGCAGGGGACGGGCCATGAGCTCGGTGACACGGCCGCCCTGGCCGGCCGCCGTCGGGCCGGACGCGGAACCGTCCGACACGGTCAGCGGCCGGTCGTACATGGCCTTGACGAGGTCCACACCCGGTTCGGTGAGCAGCGGGCCCACGATCCCGGCGACGAAGTCCGAGGAGAACTCCTTCAGATCGGCGTCGATGAAGCAGACGATGTCCCCGCTCGTCACGAGCAGCGACCGCCACAGGACCTCGCCCTTGCCGGGCACGGCCGGGATGCGCGGCAGGATGTCGTCGCGGTGCACGACCCGCGCGCCCGCGGCGGCGGCGACCTCGGAGGTGCGGTCCGTGGAGCCCGAGTCGACGACGACGATCTCGTCGACGAGGGGGACCTGTTCCATCAGGTCGTGGCGGATGATCGCGACGATGTCGCCGACCGTCTCCTCCTCGTCGAGGGCGGGCAGGACCACGCTGACCGTCGAACCGGTGGCGCGTTTCGCGGCCATGAGCTTGTGGAGCGGGCGATCGGACACGGACCAGGAGCGTGTGCCCAGCCAGCGCTCAACTTCTTCCAGCACAGTCTGCGGCTCCTCACTGTTTGATCACATGCTCTCATCGGCATGCCCGCCGTGGCAGCGGCTGATCGGCTAGGGCCGTCTCGCGGTTCGGACGACTGGCTCAACTGTCCTGGCCTTCGGTTACAGTCTTGAACAACGCGGGTGACCATCGCATGTCCTGGATCGTCCGCACATAAGCAGTTCAACAGTTCAACAATCGAATACCGCTCATCCAGAGGGGCAGAGGGATACGGCCCGATGAAGCCCCGGCAACCCTCCAGCCGGTCTCGTACCGATCGACATCTCGATCGCACCGCGAGGCTCCCGGCTCGGGAAGGTGCCAAATCCGTCTCACGGCGAGATGCGTCGTGAGGAAGATGAGGAGAAAGGGCCTCGCCTCCATGGCTGCGCAGACAGTTGCAACCACCACGAACTCCGTCGACCTCGGTCCCGCCGTCGCCCTCTCGTGCCGGGAGTGCGGCCACCGCGTGCCCCTCGGCCCGGTCTTCGCCTGCGAGGAGTGTTTCGGCCCGCTGGAGATCGCGTACGACTACTCGGCCTACGACACCGAGGAACTCCGCAAGCGCATCGAAGCGGGCCCCGCGAACATCTGGCGCTACGCCCCCCTGCTGCCCGTCCCCGCGGACGTCGCCGAGAAGCCGAACATCAACCCCGGCTGGACCAAGCTCGTCAAGGCCGACAACCTCGCCCGCGAACTGGGCGTGACCGGCGGCCTCTACGTGAAGGACGACTCCGGCAACCCGACGCACTCCTTCAAGGACCGCGTCGTCGCGCAGGCCCTGGAGGCCGCCCGCGCCTTCGGCTTCACCACCCTGTCCTGCTCCTCCACCGGCAACCTCGCCGGCGCCGTCGGCGCCGCCGCGGCCCGCGCCGGCTTCCGCTCCTGCGTGTTCATCCCGCACGACCTGGAGCAGGGCAAGGTCGTCATGGCCGCGGTCTACGGCGGCGAACTCGTCGGCATCCAGGGCAACTACGACGACGTGAACCGCTTCTGCTCCGAGCTGATCGGCGACCCGGCGGGCGAGGGCTGGGGCTTCGTCAACGTCAACCTGCGCCCGTACTACGCGGAGGGCTCCAAGACCCTCGCGTACGAGATCTGCGAGCAGCTCGGCTGGAAGCTCCCGGACCAGCTGGTCGTCCCGATCGCCTCCGGTTCCCAGCTCACGAAGATCGACAAGGGTCTCCAGGAGCTGATCAAGCTCGGCCTCGTCGAGGACAAGCCGTACAAGATCTTCGGCGCCCAGGCCGAGGGCTGCTCGCCGGTCTCCGTCGCCTACAAGGCCGGGCAGGACGTCGTCCGCCCGCAGAAGCCGGACACCATCGCCAAGTCGCTGGCCATCGGCAATCCGGCCGACGGCCCGTACGTGCTCGACATCGCGCGGCGCACCGGAGGTGCGGTGGAGGACGTGAACGACGAGCAGATCGTCGACGCGATCAAGCTGCTGGCGCGCACCGAGGGCATCTTCGCGGAGACGGCCGGTGGTGTGACCGTCGGCGTCACCCGCAAGCTGATCGAGAACGGGCTGCTCGACCCGGCCCTGACCACGGTCGTGCTGAACACCGGCGACGGCCTCAAGACCCTGGACGCGGTGGCCTCGGACACCGGCCTGACCGCGACCATCCGCCCGAACCTGGACTCCTTCCGAGAGGCTGGCCTCGCATCATGAGCGTCAACGTCCGCATCCCCACCATCCTGCGCACCTACACCGGCGGCCGGGCCGAGGTGAACGCCGAGGGCGCGACCCTCGCCGAGGTCATCGCCGACCTGGAGAAGAACCACACGGGTATCTCCGCGCGCGTCCTGGACGACCAGGGCAAGCTGCGCCGCTTCGTCAACGTCTACGTCAACGACGACGACGTGCGGTTCGAGCAGGGTCTCGAGACGGCGACGCCGGACGGTGCGGGCGTCTCGATCATCCCGGCCGTCGCCGGAGGCTGACGCCGGCGCGGCGACATGCCGGCGGCCGGGCGCGAGGTCTGCCGACGGCCGTCACCGAGGGTGAGATTATTACCAAGGGTAATGCCCATCACCGAGAGTTCATCGAATTGCCCCCTCCGTGAGAGAAACGGAGGGGGCAATTCTGCATGGTTGAGCACGGTACAGTTGGGGAACCCGCTCCGCATTTCATGCCGGACGCATATGAGTACCTGTGCGGCACCCGACAAGAAGCAGCCAAAGTGCCCCGCCTTTTTGAGCCGTTTATGGCATTTACGGGGCCCGACTTGCCCTGAATCTTCGCACATTCTCCGCATATTCCCGATCGGCCGTGCCCAGAATTCTCGTCCGATTGACCTGTTGCAGACGGCAGTTGGGCAGATACATTCAGCCGCGGTCGACGCGTTCCGGCGCACACCCCCAACCGTTGGGGGGTGAGGTCTGACCCGGATCCGCGAAGTGTGGATCTGTGCAAGGGCCAGTAATAGGGGAGTTAGGCATGGCTCAGGGCACCGTCAAGTGGTTCAACGCGGAGAAGGGGTACGGCTTCATCGCGGTCGACGGTGGTGCGGATGTATTCGTCCACTACAGCGCGATCCAGATGGACGGCTACCGCACCCTTGAAGAGGGCCAGCGGGTCGAGTTCGAGATCTCGCAGGGTCAGAAGGGGCCGCAGGCGGACATGGTCCGTTTGGCTGCCGGCTGAAGCACGCGCCGACTGATTGTTCGACGTGACGAAGGGCCCGTATCCCCATGGGGTACGGGCCCTTCGGTCTGTCCGCGGGCCGGGGCCGTCCCGTGCTCCGCTCCCGTGCGCCCCCGTGTTCACCTGGGGATCCGCTGGAGCCGCTTGCACTCGACAGGGGCGAGTGCTAATCATTGGCGTTAGCACTCTGAAGGTGAGAGTGACAACGAAGGACCGGGTCGGCGAGGCCCGCAGGCCAGGTGGGGCAAGGAACCACAAGGCAGGCAGGCCGTCCGTCGCGGGCGCCAGCGCGGTCCTGTGAGCTTTCCACCCCAGTCCGGGAGGACCACTTCACATGGCCAAGATCATCGCGTTCGACGAGGAGGCACGGCGCGGCCTTGAGCGCGGTATGAACCAGCTCGCCGACGCCGTCAAGGTGACCCTCGGCCCCAAGGGCCGCAACGTCGTCCTTGAGAAGAAGTGGGGCGCCCCCACGATCACCAACGATGGTGTGTCCATCGCCAAGGAGATCGAGCTGGAGGACCCGTACGAGAAGATCGGCGCCGAGCTGGTCAAGGAAGTCGCGAAGAAGACCGACGACGTCGCCGGTGACGGTACGACGACCGCGACCGTCCTCGCCCAGGCCCTGGTCCGCGAGGGCCTGCGCAACGTCGCCGCCGGTGCCAACCCGATGGCCCTCAAGCGCGGCATCGAGAAGGCCGTCGAGGCCGTCTCCGGCGCGCTGCTGGAGCAGGCGAAGGATGTCGAGACCAAGGAGCAGATCGCTTCCACGGCCTCCATCTCCGCCGCCGACACCCAGATCGGCGAGCTCATCGCCGAGGCCATGGACAAGGTCGGCAAGGAAGGCGTCATCACCGTCGAGGAGTCCCAGACCTTCGGTCTGGAGCTGGAGCTCACCGAGGGTATGCGCTTCGACAAGGGCTACATCTCGGCGTACTTCGCCACCGACATGGAGCGTATGGAGGCCGTCCTCGACGACCCGTACATCCTGATCGCCAACTCGAAGATCAGCAACGTCAAGGACCTGCTGCCGCTCCTCGAGAAGGTCATGCAGGGCGGCAAGCCGCTGCTGATCATCGCCGAGGACGTCGAGGGCGAGGCCCTGTCGACCCTGGTCGTCAACAAGATCCGTGGCACCTTCAAGTCCGTCGCCGTCAAGGCTCCGGGCTTCGGTGACCGCCGCAAGGCCATGCTCGGCGACATCGCCATCCTCACGGGCGGCGAGGTCATCTCCGAGGAGGTCGGCCTCAAGCTGGAGAACGCGGGTCTGGACCTGCTGGGCCGCGCCCGCAAGGTCGTCATCACCAAGGACGAGACCACGATCGTCGACGGCGCCGGCTCTGCCGACCAGGTCGCCGGCCGGGTCAACCAGATCCGTGCCGAGATCGAGAACTCCGACTCGGACTACGACCGCGAGAAGCTCCAGGAGCGCCTGGCGAAGCTGGCCGGCGGCGTGGCCGTCATCAAGGCCGGTGCCGCCACCGAGGTCGAGCTCAAGGAGCGCAAGCACCGCATCGAGGACGCCGTTCGCAACGCGAAGGCGGCCGTCGAGGAGGGCATCGTCGCCGGTGGTGGCGTGGCCCTGCTCCAGGCCTCCCAGGTGTTCGAGAAGCTGGAGCTCGACGGTGACGAGGCGACCGGCGCCAACGCCGTGAAGCTCGCGCTGGAGGCCCCGCTCAAGCAGATCGCCGTCAACGGCGGCCTCGAGGGCGGCGTCGTGGTCGAGAAGGTGCGCAACCTGGCCGTCGGCCACGGTCTGAACGCCGCGACCGGCGAGTACGTCGACATGATCGCCGAGGGCATCATCGACCCGGCGAAGGTGACCCGCTCTGCCCTGCAGAACGCCGCCTCCATCGCCGCGCTGTTCCTCACCACCGAGGCCGTCATCGCCGACAAGCCGGAGAAAGCCGCCGCGGCCGCTCCGGGCGGCATGCCGGGCGGTGACATGGACTTCTGATCGACCCCGGTCGATCACCGTCCTTCGTTCCGAGGGCGGCACCCTTTCCAGGGTGCCGCCCTCGGGCGTTTTCGGGGGGCGCGGTCCGGCTGTGTCCCCGGTGGGGCGTGGTCGGGATCACAGGTGGCGCGTGCGGGTGCGGCGGAATGCGGGGCCGGGGTTCGCGGGTTGACCCGGAAGGGTGGTTGATGCATGTGCACATACCACCCGGAATGTCCCGCTCGGCGTCAGAGTGACGCCTCTCCGACCCCCGAGGAGACCGCTCCGTGAGCGACACCGCCGCCTCCCGCGCCGCAGAGATCCTGTCCCGGCCCGTTTCCCTGAACGGGCTGACCGTCCCCAACCGGATCGTGATGGCCCCGATGACCCGCATGTTCTCCCCCGGTGGAGTCCCGGGCGAGGACGTCATCGGCTACTACGCCCGCCGCGCCGCCGCGGGCGTCGGTCTCATCGTCACCGAGGGCACCTACGTGGGCCACGACTCGGCCGGGCAGAGCGACCGGGTGCCACGTTTCCACGGTGCGCAGCAGCTGGAGGGCTGGACGAAGGTCGCCGACGCCGTGCACGCGGCGGGCGGCACGATCGTGCCCCAGCTGTGGCACATCGGCATGGTCCGCAACGCGGGCGAGCCGCCGTTCGCCGACGCCCCTGCGGTCGGCCCCTCCGGCCTCGCCTCGGCCGGCGCGGACGTCACCGGCAAGGCCATGACCCAGCAGGACCTCGACGACGTCGTCGAGGCGTTCGCCGAGTCCGCCGCCGCCGCGGAGCGCATCGGTTTCGACGGCGTCGAACTGCACGGCGCCCACGGCTACCTCATCGACCAGTTCCTGTGGGAGGGCACCAACCGCCGCACGGACGCGTACGGCGGCGACCCGGTGGCGCGCACCAAGTTCGCGGCCGAGATCGTGGCCGCCGTCCGCGCGGCGGTCTCGCCGGACTTCCCCGTCCTCTTCCGCTACTCGCAGTGGAAGCAGCAGGCGTACGACGCGCGCCTCGCCGAGACGCCGGAGGAGCTGGACGCGATCCTCACGCCGCTCGCCGCGGCCGGAGTGGACGCCTTCCACGCCTCCACCCGCCGTTACTGGCTCCCGGAGTTCGACGGCTCGGACCTGAACCTGGCCGGCTGGACGAAGAAGCTGACCGGCAAGCCCACCATCACCGTCGGCTCGGTGGGCCTGGACGGCGACTTCATCAAGGCGTTCCAGGGTGAGGGCGCCCCGGTGGCCGGCCTCGACAACCTGCTGGACCGCCTGGAGCGCGACGAGTTCGACCTAGTCGCCGTCGGCCGTGCGCTGCTCCAGGACCCTCAGTGGGCGGCGAAGGTCCTCGACGGACGGTTCGGGGAGCTGGCGCCGTACGACGCGTCGGCGCTGCGCTCCCTGAGCTGACCCCGCGCCGGCCGGGGCGGCACCCGTCGCGTGAGCCGCGGGTGCCGCCCCGATGCGTGCGCGTGAACTCCGTGACGTGAAGAGAGGCCTGCTGTTCGGCTGCTGCTCCCGGCGGTCAGCGCTTCAGGTTCTCGACGAAGGCCGTCCACGCCTCGGTCCGGAAGGTGAGTGCCGGACCGAGGGGGTTCTTGGAATCCCGGACCGGTACGAGGGTGGGGTGACCGTCGGCCACCTCCAGGCAGTCGCCGCCCTGCCCTCCGCTGTACGTCGACTTGCGCCACCGGGCGACCTCCAGGCAATTGCCGCCCTCGCCACCGCTGTAGCTGGACTTGTACCAGGTGGCCCTGCTCAGGTCGTACTCACGGGTGCTGTTCTCCATGCTCGTAATCCTGCGCCAGCGTCTCCAGCAGGGCCAGTGAATCCTGGGGTGAAAGTGCCGCCGCCTGGAGGAAGTTGAACATCAGCGCGTGACGGGCCACGGTGGCCGGGTCGTCGAGAAGTTTCCCCATGTCCGGGGCCTCGACGAAGGAGAGCGGTGGCGCGTCGGCGAACTCCATGAGCTTCAGCGGACCGTCCATCGCCGCGTGTGCTCCCGCGGCGAACGGGACCACCTGCACGATGATCCGGTGCTTGCGCGCCAGGCCCGCCACGTGCCGCAGAGCCTTCGCCATCACCGCGCCGCCGCCGACCTCCCTTCGCAGCGCCGCTTCGTCGAAGACCGCCCACAGCAGTGGCGTTGCCGGATCGTCGAGGAGGCGGGCCCGTTCGAGGCGGGCGGCCACCAAGGACTCGATCTCGTCGTCCGTCGACGTCGGCCTGTACGCGCGGAAGACGGCCTCCGCATAGGCCTTGGTCTGCAACAGGCCGGGGATGAGCAACTGCGCGTACTGCCTGATCGCCGTTGCGATCGCCTCCGCCTCCGCCGCCTCGGCGAAGTGGTCCGGGTACTTGGACTTGGCCAGCGCCCGGCAGTTGCGGGCGAAGAAGCCGTTCGTGCCGAGGAGCTCGTCTATCTGGACGGCGTATTCGAGGTGGAGTCGGCGGGTCCCGGCCTCCAGCTGACCGATGAACGAGCCGCTGACGAAGAGCGGTTCGCCCAGCTCGGCCTGGCTGAGGCCGGCGTTCTCGCGGGCGTGCCGCAGCTCCGCGCCGATCATGGCCCGGGGCGACGAGGACGGGTCGAGGTCCTTGGGGCGTCCTGGCATGGCAACTCCCTGTCGCGCAGGAGGGGTTGTTGAGGTGCCGTCCTCGGCCAGGTTAGAGAGCGGTCGGCCACACTGTGTGGTGAACGCCGATACTCGGAGTGAAGGGGAGCGGGGTCGCCGGACGCGGGCTACAGATTCCCCATCGGCTCGATGTCGACCCGGACGGGCGTGCCCCAGATGCGCAGGACCTCGTAGTCGGTGAACTCGTGGACCAGGCGGTAGGCCATGCCCGGGTGGGGCGTCCTGCGCTCGGCGGCGAGATAGCGCTCGGCCTCGTGGCGGTCGCGGCGCGGGGTGCCGCACAGCTGCCATTCCTGGCCGTTCCACATTTCCGGGAGCCAGCGCTGCTGGGGCTGGGGGCGGTCGCCGCGTACGCCGTAACGCGACGTGGCGCGCTCGGGGGACTCGTCGGGGCCGGGGCGGCGGGCGCGTCCGTACGCGTCGTTGACCTCGGTGCGGCGAGCGGTGCGGCGCCGGGTCTCGCAGAGCAGGCACAGATCGGGGGCGCCCTCGTCCACCGGCCCGTTCGGATGCTCGGAGCAGCGCGTCGCGGGCGCCGCGGTCGTCACCGTCTCGTCGAGCAGGTCCAGCGCCCGCTTCAGGTCCGCCTTGACCTCGTGCAGCTTCGCGTCGGGCGTGTCGGCGGTGAGCGCGTCGCCGTGCTCGCCGAGCAGGCGAAGGGCCCGGCCGAGGGCGGTCAGCTGTGCGTGGTTCATGGCTCCACCCTCGCACGCGCCACCGACAATCCGGCGAGGCCGTAGAAATAGGTGGCCGCGAAGCCGACGACGTACCCCGTGAGCAGGCCGCCCGCGTAGACCGCCGCGGCGAGGGCCGGGCCCCGGCTGCCGTTCAGGAGCGGGAACAGCGCCCAGCCCGAGGGGCCGATGGCCGTGGAGCCGACCTTGTCGCCCAGCATCGAGAAGAACCCGACGAAGGCGCCGCCCGCGGCTCCTCCCGCGCAGGCCGTGACGAAGGGGCGGCCGAGCGGCAGGGAGACGCCGTAGATGAGGGGTTCGCCGACGCCGAGGAGGCCGGCGGGCAGGGCCGACCTGATCGTCGTGCGCAGCGAGGTGTCGTGACGCAGCCGGACGTAGACCGCGAGGGCCGCGCCTACCTGACCCGCGCCCGCCATCGCCAGGATGGGCAGCAGGACCGTGTAGCCCTGCTGCTCGATGAGGGTGGTGTGGATGGGGATCAGCGCCTGGTGCAGGCCCAGCATCACCAGGGGGAGGAACAGGCCGCCCAGGACCAGTCCCGCGAGGGCGCCCGTGTGGTCGAGGAGCCAGTTCGCCGCCGTGCCGATGGCCGTGGCCAGTTCACCGGCCGCGTACATCAGGCCGTAGAGCGTCACCAGGCCGGTGATCAGGACGGTGAGCGTCGGGGTGACGAGGACGTCCAGCGCGTCCGGGACCCGGCCGCGGATCCGCTTCTCCACGTAGGTGCCCAGCAGCGCCGCGGCCAGTGCGCCCAGGACGCCGCCCTGGCCGGGGGACAGCGCCGTGCCGGACACCGTCACCCCGGCCACCCCCGCGTACACCACGACCGCCGCCACCGCGCCGCCGAGGACGGGCGTCCCGCCGAACTCCTTCGCCGTGTTGTAGCCGACGAAGACGGGGATCAGCGCCATGAAGCCGGAGGCGATCGCGGTCAGCGCCGGGGTGACGCCCGGAAGCCATCCGAGGTTGACCAGCAGGCCGTTGAGGCCGGCGACCACTCCGCAGCCGATCAGGGCCGGGATCAGCGGGACGAAGATGTCCGCGATCCGGCGCAGCATGATCCGGACGGGTGTGGAGTTGCGCCGGAGCCGGTCGGCCTTCAGCTCCGCGCCCCTGGCCGCCAGCCGTTCGGCGGTGCTGTCCGCCGGGGGGCCGGGCGTGGCGGTGGCGAGGACGCCGGGCGCGCCGGCCGGCGCCGCGGTCAGCAGGGCCTCGAACTCGGGGGTGACCCGGGCGACCGTCCCCGGGCCCAGGACGATCTGGTAGGTGGCGTCGTCGGCGACGACGCCGAGCACGGCGGGCAGCGCCCGCAGCGCCGCCTCCTGGACCAGGCTCCGGTCCCGCAGGCCCAGCCGGAGGCGGGTCATGCAGTGGGCGACGGAGACGACGTTCGCGGGGCCGCCCACGAGGGGCAGGATCGCTTCGGCGGTGATGCTGTCCGGTGTGCGCACTCCCCGAGGGTGCTGGTCAGCCGGCCGCGGCCGCCAGCGCGGCGCGCAGATGGCCGCTGCTCTCCTTCAGAAGGCGGGCGGCCGTGGGAGCGTCCACCTCGCCCAGGATCGTGAGGATCGCGTTCTTCACCTCGCCGTCCGTGGCGGCGAGCGCCCGCTCGATGTCCTCGTCCGGGGCGCCCGTCGCCAGCGCGACGATGCGGCGGGAGCGGGCCCGGAGCTTCTCGTTCGACGCGCGTACGTCGACCATCAGGTTCCCGTAGGTCTTGCCCAGGCGGATCATCGTGATCGTCGAGAGCATGTTCAGGACGATCTTCTGGGCCGTGCCCGACTTCAGGCGCGTCGAACCGGTCAGCAGTTCGGGGCCCACCACGACCTCGATGCCGTGGTCCGCGGCCGCCGCGAGCGGGCTGCCCGCGTTGCAGGACAGGCCGACCGTGAGGGCGCCCCGCGCGCGGGCGTGCTCGACCGCGCCGACGGCGTACGGGGTGCGGCCGGAGGCGGAGACACCGACCACCGTGTCGTCGGAGGTCAGCGACAGTGCCTCCAGGTCGGCCGCGGCCAGTTCCCTGGAGTCCTCCGCGCCCTCGATCGAGGTCACCATGGCGGTCGGGCCGCCCGCGATCAGGCCCACCACCTCGGACGGGTCGGTGTTGAAGGTGGGCGGGCACTCGGAGGCGTCCAGGACGCCGAGGCGGCCCGCGGTGCCCGCGCCCGCGTAGACGAGACGGCCGCCGCGGGACATGCGGTCCGCGATGTCGTCGATGGCGGCGGCGATGAGCGGCAGCTGAGCCGCGACGGCCGTCGGCACCGTCGCGTCCTCACCGTTCATGATCCGGGCGATCTCCAGCGTGGCCAGCTGGTCGATCTCGGAGAGTTCGGGGCGGAACGCCTCGGTGGTCATCGAGTCCAACTGGTCCCGCAGGTCACGGTAGTTGGAGGAGGCGTCGGCGGTTGAGGTCATGGAGGGAGGCTCTTTCCGGTGCGGTACGACGACTTCTGGTGCTGTGTGAAGAAGGGCCCCGTCGGTCAAGAGGTGCGGTGAGGCGGCCGGGTGCCGCCGCGGCCGGCCCTCCCCGGCTAGCGGGATCCGCCGCCGCGAGGGGTGTGCCGGTGCGCCAGCGCCTCGTACGAGGCGGACAGTGCCGGTGCCGCCTTCTCGTACGTCCGCTGTGCGACGCCCACGAACAGGCAGTCCACCACGAGGAGCTGGCTGGTGCGCGACGACATCGCCGCCGGACGCAGCTCGCTCTCGCGGGCGGTGGACGTGGTGAGGATGTGGTCCGCGTACTGCGTGACGGGTCCGCCCGGCCGGCCGGTGACGGCGACCGTCGTCGCCCCGTGCTCGAAGGCGACCCGGAGGGGTTCTATGACGTCGCCGGTGGAGCCGGAGTGCGTGATGGCGATCGCCACGTCCTTGGCCCGCAGTTGCACCGCGTTGGTGACGGCGAGGTGCGGATCGCTGTGCGAGTGGGCTATGAGGCCGATGCGCAGCAGCTTCTGGGCGAGGTCCTGGGCGACCAGACCGGAGGCGCCGACGCCATAGATGTCGATGCGGCGGGCCGCGGCGAGCGCGGTGACGGCGGCGCCGAGCTGGACGGTGTCGAGTCCGGCGGCGGTGTCGGCGAGGGTCTGCTGCTCGTCGTACGCCAGTTTCGCGACGACGTCGGCGATCGGGTCGTCGACCGCGATGTCGGCGGTGACGGCGGGCGCGCGGCCCGACTGCTGCTGGGCGGCGAGCCCGGCGAGTGCCAGCCGCAGGTCCCGGTACCCGGGGTAGCCCAGGAGGCGGGCGGTGCGGACGACGGTGGCCTCGCTGGTGCCGGTGAGCTCGGCGAGGCCCGTGACCGTGAGGGCCGCGCAGCCGGCGGGGTCGCCGGCGACGGCCTCGGCGACGCGCTGCATGGAGCGGGTCATCGAGGGGGCGAGTGTCCGCACCTTGGCCGCGAGGGCGGCGGGGGCGGGCGGCGCCTCTCCCGCGAAAATTTCCTTCACGTCATTGGTCACATGATGAAAGATATTTTCCTTTGGGGCATACGGTCAAGGGTGCGCACAATGGGGACATGGACCCCATCAGCCCCCTGGAGCAGGCCCTGCATGCCGCGCGCTCCCTCGTACTCGCCGACCTGGTCGCAGGTGAGGTCGCCGCGGCGGACGTCGTCAGCCTCGTGGAGGAGTCGGTGGTGCAGCGCCGCTGGTGGGTCGAGCAGTGGCCGGAGGGCGCGGGCTATGTCGCGGGCCTGGTCGCCCAGGACGTGCAGGACGCGCTGCTGGAGAAGCACGGACGGTGGCCGCTGTGCCCGGTGTGCGGCTCCGGCGATCCGCACGCCCTCGACGTGGAGCCCGAGTTGGGCCCCGACCCGCACTGGGTGTGCCACAAGGTGGGCGTGAAGGTGGCCTCGGTGGGCTCGCTGGGTTCGGCCGCGGGCGGGGGCCCCTCCTCGTGACGGTCTACATCGACCCGCCCACCTGGCCTGGGCACGGTCGATGGTGGTCCCACCTGATCAGCGACGTCTCCTACGACGAACTGCACGCGTTCGCCGCCGGGTTGGGCGCACCCCGGCGCGCCTTCGAGCGCGACCACTACGACATCCCCGAACACCGCTACGCGGCCGCCGTCGCGGCCGGTGCGGTGCAGGTCAGCAGCCGAGAGGTGGTGCGGCTGCTGCACGGGGCGGGGCTGCGCCGGCGCAAGCGGAGCACGTGACGGGGGAGTCCGGGCGGACCGAGCCCGCCGGAGCCCCGGTCCGTGAACACCGGGTCGAGCGCGTGCCACCAGCCGGTCAGCGCGGCGGGGTCCGCCCCGGTGACCTGGAACAGGGCCGGGCGGTCGTAGTACGTGGCGTCGCGGACCCGGGCTGATCCAAACGAAACCCCCTAGATCCGCAAGGAGCGGTCCTGGCCGCGCAGTTCGTACGCGTACTGCTCCACGTCCTCGCTCACCCGCGTGAACCCGGCGCGGGAGATCACGCCCTGGGAGGGGGTGTTGGCCCGGTCGATGGTGGCGAAGAGGGTCGTGACGTCGTCGCGGGCCAGGGCCTCGGCGGCCAGGGCGCGCAGCGCCTCGGTCGCGTAGCCGTGGCCGCGGGCGCGCTCCGCGAGGTCGTAGCCGACCTCGGCACGGCCCTCCTCGTCGGGTGCGCCGTGGAAGCCCATCCCGCCGACCGCACGGCCGTCCTCCCGGCGCACCAGGACGAACATGCCCCACTGCGGCCGGTGCACCCCGCCCTCGTACGCCTTCACGACCATCCCGGCGGCCTCGCGGGTGCCTTCGAACGGACCGCCCTCGATCCACGCGAAGCCGCCGGTGCCGCCCGTGCTCAGATCGGCCGCGGCGGCCGGGGTGACCCCCTGGAGGGTGAGCCGCTCGGTGCCGATCACCAGATTGTTGCTCCAGCGCCACTCGGTGACCGGGGCGCGGCCGGGCAGGTCGCCCCGGCCGGTCGCCCACAGCAGGGTGCGCCAGTGGTCGGGGCCGGGCCGGACGTGCGGGAAGATCCGGGTCAGCACGGACTCGCAGAGCTCGGCCGGGGGCTCGTAGGAGAGTCCGAGGCCTTCGGCGATGTCATGGGTGTGCAGGAGGACCTCGGCGACGCCCATCGCGGCGAAGCCCTCGCGGTTCGCGCTGCGGAACGGGTACGGGTGGAACGCGCGCACCTCGCGCGGCGTGGTGCGCACGGCGGCGGCCAGCAGCGCGCCCGTCGTCTCGATCACGTCGACGACAGCCGCGTGGCCGGTGCCGTCCTCCATCACGATCTCGAAGGGGACGTACGCCTCGGTGGCCCGCCCGGCCAACTGCCCCGCGTACGCGATCAGATCACCGGCGATGTGCTCCGCCGTCCGCCGGCAGTTCCATGCGAGACGCCCCGCCGGGGTCCCCTCCCAGTCCAGCCCGGCCGCGGCGCGAAGCACGGCCACGCTTCCCTCGACGGCCTCCGACACCTGATCCCCGCCCATGTCTGCCATGCGGGCGAGGATAGGTCCCCTCACGCCTTCGTACGTACCGAATTGTTCGCCGTGCCGGCCGCGGTCACGACCCGTGAATTCCCGTCCCCCGCACGGCGGTGCAGGGACAGCGAGAGCGCGGTCACGCCGATGGCCGCCGCGGCCAGGGCCGCTCCCGCCCACGCGGTCGACGCGTACCCGAACCCCGCGTCGATGACCGTGCCGCCGATCCAGGGACCGCCGGTGTTGCCCAGGTTGAAGGCGGCCGTCGTCGTGGCACCGGCCAGGGTGGGGGCCGCCGTGGCCACATTGAACATGCGGGCGTTGAGCGCGGGCGCCGTGCAGAAGCAGGCGATGCCGAGGAGGAAGGAGAGCACGACGGCGGCGAGCGCCCACCGTCCGAGGAGGGCGAGCGCGACGAGGACGACCGTGTCGGCCGCGAGGCCGCCGAGCAGTACGCCGAACAGGTGCGCGTCGGCGAGGCGGCCCCCGATCGCCGTACCGATGAACGCGCCGACCCCGAAGAGGGCCAGCACGGTCGGCACCCAGCCGTCGTCCAGTCCGGCGACATCGGTGAGAAGCGGGGCGAGATAGCTGAACGCGCAGAAGACCGCCGCCGCGGCGAGCGCGATCACGCAGATGGACAACCAGACCTGACGGTCCCGGAAGATCCGCAGTTCCCGCCTCATGCGCGGCCTCTTCTCGGGGAGCGGGATGCGCGGTACGAGCGTGACGACCCCGACGAGGGCGAGGGCCGAAGCGGCGGCGACGGCCCAGAAGGCGGCCCGCCAGCCCAGGCCGCCCCCGAGGAACGCGCCGGCCGGCACGCCCAGCACGTTGGCTATCGACAGTCCGCCGATCATCACGGCGAGCGCACGGGCCCGGTTGTCCGGCGGGACCATCGCGACGGCCACCGCCGCCCCGACCGCCCAGAACCCGGCGCAGGCGAGCGCGCTGACGACGCGCGACACGAACAGCGTCGCGTAGGTCGGCGCGAGCGCGCCCGCGACCTGGCCCAGCCCGAAGAGCGCGAGGAGACCGACGAGGGTGGTGCGGCGGGGCAGCCGCAGCGTCGCCACCGCGAGCAGCGGCGCCCCCACGACCATGCCGATCGCGAACGCGGAGATCAGCAGGCCCGCCCGCGGGATCGTGACGTGCAGATCGTCCGCGATCGGCGGCAGCAGGCCGGAGAGCATGAACTCGCTGGTGCCCAGGGCGAAGACGGAGAGACCGAGGACGTACACGGCCAGCGGCATGCGAGGCCGGCGCACGGCGGGAGCCGGGCCGGACGCGGGGGCAAAGGCGGCGGCCCGCTCGGGGTCCGACGGGCGGGGTATCGGGGGCATGCCCCCTTCGTACGTCGTCCGGGGCTCACCGTCGAACCGGTTTTCCGCTCCCCGGCCCCCAGGCCCTGTCCGGCCGGCCCCGCCGGACCCGGTGGAGCGGGAGGTCACGCGCCGAGGCGTTCCAGCTCGGCGCCGATGTTCCGGCGCGCCCGCTCCTCCCACTCGCGTTCCCCGTAGGGCGTTTTGAACAGCTTCGGGAGCGCCAGGAGCTGCCGCAGGACGTCGGAGCGGCCCGCGCGGAACGCGTCGTCCGGGACGAAGCCGTACTCCTCGCGCACGGCCGCCGCGTACGCGGCGTACGCCTCCGGCGGAGCGGCCAGGACTGCCAGGTCGGCGTCGCACAGCACTGCGCCGTCGGCGTCGTCGGGCGCGGGGGAGTGGGTGACGGTGAGCCGGACGAGCCGGACGACCTCGTCGGTGCGGGCCGGGCCGACGCCCAGTTCGCGCAGGGCGCGCTCGGCGAGCCGGGCGGACCGCTCCTCGTTCTCGGAGCGGTCGGGGAGGTAGACGGCGTCGTGGAACCAGGCCGCCAGCCGCACGGCGGCCGGGTCCTCGGCGTACTCCTCCAGGACGTCGATGTGGCCGAGGACCGCGACGAGGTGATCGGTGGTGTGATAGCGGCGCTGGGGTTCCGCCCAGCGGGCCAGCAGGTTCGCCGCGTAGGGGTGCGGCGAGGGTGCGGCACCGGCGAGGGGGTCGTGCTCCCCGGTGTCGCGGGCGGCCCGGACCGTCGCCTCCCAGCGCTTCTCCAGGTCCTCGTGGGCCGGGTGCCGCCGCCCGCCGGCCGCCGTCTCGTCCATCGCGTCCAACCCGCCCCACTCCTCGGTCCTGTCCCTCACACCGGTCCTCGCCGGTCCCGGCGCGGCCCGTTCGTGTCGTCATTGTCCTCGCCGTCGCGCGGGTGCGGTGCCTAGCGTGGAGCCATGGTTTCTGAAGATGCGTACGACGTGAGGGATCCCGAACTCCCCGGGCGGCTCCTGCTCGCCGAGCGCGACGCGCTGCTGCCGCTGCTGCGCGCCCGCCCGGACGCGGACTTCGCGCTGCCGACGGCCGCGTGTCCGGGCTGGAGCGTGCGGGACCTGCTGGCGCACTGTTCGGCCGCGCTGATGCGGGTGGTCGAGAGCCGCTTCGAGCCCGGGGTGTTCAGTCCCGAGTCCAACGACCGCGACATCGCCGACCGCGCCGGCTGGTCCACGGCCGAGGTCGTCGACGAACTGGAACGGGGCATGACCGAGGCCGGGCCGGTGATCGCCGGGGCCGGAGGCGTCCTCGACGGCATCGCGCTCGGCGAGTGGGTGCACGCCGGGGACGTGCGCGAGACGTTCGGCGCGCCCGGGGCCTACGGGGGCGTGGGGCTGCCGTACGCGCTGACGCTGCTCGTGCGGGTCAGCCGGGAGAAGGAGCGCGTGCCGCTGCACGCCGACCTCGACGACGTCGACGAACCGCTGCGGCTGGGAAGCGTGCCGGGGGACCGGCCGCCGGCCCGGTATCTCGGCGACTCCGCCACGCTCGTACGGCTGTGCTCCGGGCGGCCGGTCGACGGGGCGCGGTACGAGCTGGCGGGCGCGAAGGAGGAGGAGCTGAACATCTTCGGCTGACGCCGGCGGCCGTCGCGGCCGGGCCCTGCGGGGTTCCGGTCCCGGACCGGGCCCACGGGCTCCGCCTCCGCCGTTCACGCTCCGCGTCCGCGTCCGGGTCCGGGTCCGGGTCCGGGTTCAGGTCTGCATCGGTCCGCGTCCCGGCCGGGGCCGGGCCGGGGTTTCGGCAGGGGCGGAGGGGACGAAGAACATCGCGGACGCGTACTCTGGGATTGGACTAGACCTGTAGCCGCCCGAGGGAAGGGGTCCGATGAGCGAGCGCAAGAGCGCGGTCCTGGAGGTGATCGCCCTCGGCGTGGAGGACGCGGTCGCCGCCCAGACGGGAGGCGCTGACCGGCTGGAGCTGGTCACCGACATGGCCGCCGACGGACTCACCCCGCAGGTGAAGACCTTCGCCGGCATTCGCGCCTCCGTCGACATCTCGCTGCGCGTGATGCTCCGCCTGGCGGACGGCTTCGCGGCGGGCGACGTCGACACGCTCGTCCGCGTCACCGGTGAGATGCGCTCCGCGGGGGCCGACGAGTTCGTGCTCGGCTTCCTCGACGAGCACGGCGGTCCCGACCTGGCCGCCGTGGAGCGGATCGTCGCCGAACTCGACGGCTGCCGCTGGACCTTCCACCGCGCCATCGACCGCGCCGCCGACCGCGACGCCCTGCGCAAGCAGCTCGCGGACCTGCCGGGCCTGGACGCCTATCTGACCGCCGGTTCCGCGGCGGGCGTGGACGACGGGCTGGTCACCCTCGTCGCCGAGGCCGCGCGGAGCGGCGAACCGGGCTACGAGCCGCGGATCATGGTCGGTGGCGGGCTGCGCCTCGACCATGTGCCGCGGCTGCGCGCCGCCGGCGTCGACGCCTTCCACATCGGCGGTGCCGCGCGCCCGGGCGGCTGGAGCGGACCCGTCTCGGCGGACGCGGTCCGGCAGTGGCGGACGGTCCTGGACGCTTAGCGGGCTCGGGCGGGGGCGCTGCCCTGCCGGCCTCCGGCGGGCGGTGCGAGGTCACGGATCCATATCCGCCGCGTAGTTGTTGTGTGCTGAGTGCTCCCCGGCGATCTCCCCGCGGGCCCGTGCGTGCATAGTAAAGACGCCCCGGTCTGATCCGGGTCATGACAATACGTACGTGGCGCAAGCGGCCCGGGCGGGTGCGCGCGGCACGAAGCACGCAGCAACAGGGGGAAAGAGCTCCATGCCATCCATACGCAGCCGCTCGCTCGCGGCCGCCGCAGCCGTGATCGCGGCCGTCATGGTCACCGCCACGGCCTGTGACAGCAAGAAGGACGACGACGCGGCCGGTTCGCAGCCCACGTCGTCCGCCCAGGCCGACAAGAACGTCGACACCGGTGACGACGACGGCTCCACCTCGCTCGGCGGTTACAAGCTGCCCGCCGGTATCCCCACCGACCTGAGCGGCGACGCCCTGGACAAGTGGAAGAACGGCGGCTGGAAGGACTTCGGCGACTGGGCCTCCAAGGCCGAGGACTTCGCCAACCCGTACATCAAGGACTTCTGGACGCCGGAGCGGATGGCGCAGGCGAAGGCGAGCATCCCGGTCGCCCAGGCGGGCAGCACCAGTTCCGGTTCCGGCAGCAGCGCCACCTCGTACCTGCCCGACGGCAAGGTGAAGCGGAAGGCCGCCACCAAGGTGAAGGCGACCTACCACCACTACGCCCCGCCGGTCGGCAAGCTGTTCTTCACCTCGCCCCAGGGCAGCATGGTGTGCTCCGCTGCGGTCGTCACCGACCCGGCGCACCCGGGCAAGTCGAACATGGTGTGGACCGCGGGTCACTGCGTGCACGCGGGCAAGGGCGGCGGCTGGTACCGCAACATCGCCTTCGTGCCCTCCTTCAACAACGGCGCGAAGCTGAGCAACCGGCAGATCACCGACCCGCGCGCCAGGTCCGTCTCCCCGTACGGCATCTGGTGGGCGAACTGGGCGACCACGTCCTCCCAGTGGATCGCCGGTGGCGGGCACCAGGGCAACGCGGCCGCCGGCTACGACTACGCCGTGCTGCACGTGAAGCCCGAGAACGGCGGCAAGTCCCTCCAGGAGCGCCTCGGTTCGGCCCTGCCGGTCTGGTTCAACGCCCCGGCTGCCAACAAGGTCAAGAACATGAAGGTCCGCGGCTACCCCGCCGAGGCGCCCTACGACGGGTCGAAGATGTACGACTGCCGGGGCGCGGCCAAGCGCTTCGTGCTGGCGCGCGACGTCCCCGCCCAGTTCATGATCGGCTGCACGATGAACGGCGGTGCCTCGGGCGGCCCCTGGTTCATGTCGCACAACGGCCGGACCTATCTGGTCTCCAACAACTCGCTGAGCGACCGCAAGTCGTTCATCACCGGGCCGCGCCTCGGCAAGAACGCCAAGCAGGTCTATCTGGCGACCAGCCGCAAGTTCAAGTAGCGGCACCCGCAAGGATCTCGGTGGCCCCCGGCGCGACGCGCCGGGGGCCACCCCCTAGCCCAGCTGCTGCGGCAGTGGTGCGGCGTGCGTGACGATCAGGCCCGAGACCGCACGGGTCAGCGCCACGTACAGCCGGCGCAGTCCCGTCCGCTCGTCCGGCTCCCCGTCGACGACGGCCCGCGGCTCGTCGAGCACCACGTAGTCGTACTCCAGGCCCTTCGCCAGCGAGGCCGGCACCAGGGTCAGCCGGGTCTCTGCGGTCGTCTCCTCGCCCGGGCCGAGATACGCCAGCCCCGCCGCCGCCAACTCCTCGGCCAGGACGGGGATCCGGGCGTCGGCGGCGATCAGCCCGATCGAGCCCTCGTGGCCGAGCAGCTCCCGGGCCGCCCGGACGACGTCGGAGTCGCCCGAACTCGTCCGCACCTCGAAGAAGCCCGGGTTCTCACGCACCGACGCCACCGGCGCCAGCCCGGGCGCGATGTGCGGCAGCAGCCGGGACGCGTAGGTGATGACCTCAGTCGGCACACGGAAGCCCGCCGTCAGCTCCTCGATCACGGCCTCCTGCTTGCCCAGGTGGCGCAGGGCCTCGTCCCAACTCCGCGTCGCCCAGGGGGTCGTGCCCTGCGCGAGGTCCCCGAGCACCGTCGCCGAACCGGTCGTGCAGCGACGCCCCACGGCCCGGTACTGCATCGGGGAGAGGTCCTGCGCCTCGTCGAGCACCACATGCCCCAGGGAGTGCGTCCGCTCGACGAGGTCGGTGGCCTCGTCGACCAGCACCGCGTCCGCCGGCGACCACTTGGCCGACTTCACGCTCCGCGCCGGCTTCTCCCAGAGGATCTCCTTCTGCTCGGTCTCGTCGAGGAGCCCCTCCGCGTGCGCGGCGAGGAAGTCGGCGTCCGACAGCAGCCGCAGCACCAGCTTGGCCGGGTCGACCGGCGGCCACACCGCCTTGACCGCGGCCTTCACCGCGGCGTTGCGGGCGACCGCGTCCTGCACCCGGTCGTCCGGCGCCTCGCCCGAGCGCTCCATCTGGACGAGCACGGCATGCGCGATCCGCTGCGGAAGGGCGTCCCGCGCGGCGCCGTACCGGATGTCCCGGTCGAGCAACTCCCGGACGATCTCCTCCAGTTCGTACGCGGGCAGCCGCCAGCGCCGGGAGCCGCGCACCACCACGACCGGCTCCGTCGGCAGGGTCACGTGGGAGCGCACGGCCCGGCGCAGCACCTCGGCCATCCGGGCGTCGCCCTTGATCACGGCGGCCGCCGCGCCGTCGCTCCCGCGCACCTCGACATGCGCGACGAGGTCGTCGACCGTCGCCTGCCGCGCCTCCAGCTCGCCCAGGGCCGGCAGGACCTGCTCGATGTAGTGCAGGAAGGACTTGTTCGGCCCGATGACGAGGGTGCCGGTGCGCGCCAGCCGCTCCCGGTGGGCGTACAGCAGGTAGGCGACCCGGTGCAGGCCCACCGCGGTCTTCCCGGTGCCGGGACCTCCCTGTACGCACACCGACCCGGACAGCCCGCTGCGGACGATCTCGTCCTGCTCGGGCTGGATGGTCGCCACGATGTCGCGCATCGGGCCGACGCGCGGGCGCTCGATCTCCTGCTGGAGCAGTCTGCTGGTGGTCGCGGCCTCGGCCGGGTCGGAGAGGTGCTCGTCTTCGTACGCCGTGAGGTCGCCGGCGGTGTAGCCGAAACGACGGCGCAGGCCGACGTCCATCGGGTCGTTCTTCGAGGCGCGGTAGAACGGCTGCGACACCGGCGCGCGCCAGTCGATCACCATCGGATCGCCGTCGGCGTCGTGCACGTGCCGTCGCCCGATGTAGAAGCGCTCGCCCTCGGCGCCCTCCGCCCGGTCGGCGCCCGGGGCGTGCAGGTAGTCGAGCCGCCCGAAGAACAGCGGCGTGTGACTGAGATCGGCCAGGGCCTTGATGCGTTCGTCGATCTGCCGGTGCAGAACCTCGGCGTTCACCCAGTTCGCGGTGACGTCGCTGATGTCGAGGTTCTCCACGTCCTCGCGCATCGCGCGCAGGGCGGCGCGGGACCGGGTCAGGTGGCTTCGCTCGCGGGAGAGGGGGTCGTCGGAGCCGAGCGGATGGTCGGACGGGGTGGACAAGGCGATGCCTCCGGAAACCTGCTGCGTGAGTGGTACCTCGTGGGTGATTCCTGGATGCCGTCCGGTTTCCGGCCGGGCGGCGGCACTCCACGACGGGAGGCGGGCAAGAGCGGAGATTGTAGGCGAGGGGGCGCGGCCTGGGCCAATGCTTTTCCGGGGACCCGTGGGCGCGGCGACGGGGCCGGACGCCGCGGCCTCAGGGGCGCCGGCCCCGGGTCCCTAGGGGGCGGGGTCCGTCGCGAGGCGTACGAGGGGTACCCCGGGGGTGTACCTGAGGGGTGTCCAGGTTCGGTCCATGGGCCGAGGCCGTTCGAGGCCCGGGAACCCACCATGGATACATGAGCGCAGCGACCTTCAACCCAGCCTCCGGCCCTCACGGTCCGCACCGCGGCGCGACCGCCCTCTCCTCCGGCGCGCACCACCGCCACCGCCTCGGCGACGCCCTGCGCGCGGTCAAGGTGTTCGCGGAGGCGGCGTTCGGAGTGGTGCTCCTCGGCGAGTACGGCGAGGAAGCGGGCGTACGACGGCGGTGACCCGCCGCGCGGGCCCGGGCCCCCGGCACCTGCCCCCGCACGTGGGGCCTGCCTGCGGCACGGTGACCCGCACACGGGCTTCGTGCCTGCGGGCTCGTGCCCGCGACGCGGTAACCCGCGCGCCGGGCCGTGCCTGCGGTGCGCCGAGCCGCACGCGGGCCCGGCGGCCAGGCGCGGCGGGCGGCGGGCCGCGTGCCGGTGGGGAGCCCCGCGACGGCCTGCGTGGCCCGAGGCGGCGGGCCGGTGCCCGGGTGCCCGGGTGCCTGAGAGTCGCCGGCCCGGGGCCGTGTGCTCGCCGGTTTCGGCGAGGGGGGTGTCGGGGCGGGTGGCCCGATGGGGTGAGCCGCGCGCGGGGGCGGGGACTTCGGCCCACTAGGGTCACTTCGTGCCGCTACGGAAAGTGCCCGTCCGACGACTGCTCGGAGCCGCCGCCGCGGACCCCGAGCCCGCACCCACGCACCCGAGCCCCGCTCCCGTGCGTCCCGTCCCCCCGCGCCCGCACCCCGGCGCCGTGCCCGCCCGCTCGTCCGAGGTGTCCGAGCAGGGCACCGAGCCCGCTCGCACGGCTGCGGGCGCCGGGTCCCCGCGGACCGAGCCGCGCGCCCGGCTCGTCCCGCGCCTGCCCGCCGGTCCCCGCGCCGGTCTTCTCGCAGGCTGCTCGGTCCTCGCCTTCTGTCTGCTGTGCGTCGGCACGCACGCCCCCATGGCCGACGTGCTGGTCTACCGGGCCGAGGGCGCGGCCGTGCTGGGCGGCCGGGACCTCTACAGGTTCACCGTCACCGAGTGGCGGCTGCCCGCCACCTACCCGCCCTTCGCGGCGCTCCTGTTCGTCCCGGCCGCCCTGCTCCCCGTCGGCGTCCTCAAGGCGGTCTTCGTCGTCGGAAACCTCGCGCTGCTGGCCGTGCTGGTACGGCTCTCCTGCCGGCTCGCGGGGCTGCCGGTGCGGCTGCCCCTCCTCGGCGCGGCCACCGCGCTCGCCCTGTGGCTGGAACCCGTCTTCCAGACGGTCCTCTTCGGGCAGGTCAACCTCGCCGTCGTCTGCCTGATCCTGTGGGACCTGACACGGCCCCCCGGCGCCCGGGGCAAGGGCATCGCGCTCGGCATCGCGGCCGGAGTGAAACTGACCCCGGCCGTCTTCGTCCTCCACCTGCTGCTCACCCGCCGCCACCGGGAGGCGGCCACCGCCGCGACGGCCTTCGCCGGCACGGTCCTGCTGGGCGCGCTGGTGCTGCCCGACGCCAGCGTCGGCTTCTGGACCCGGCGCCTGTTCGAGACCGGCCGCGTGGGCAGGGCGTGGATCGTCGACAACCAGTCGCTCCAGGGGATGATCGCCCGCGCCCTCGGGGACCCGGCGCCCGGCCCGCTGTGGGCGGTGCCCGCGCTGGCGGTCGCCCTGGCGGGACTGTGGCTGGCCCGCCGGGCGCGCGACGACCGTCGTGGCGTCCTCGTCACCGCGCTCACCGCCTTGCTGATCTGCCCGATCAGCTGGTCGCACCACTGGGTGTGGTGCGTTCCGCTGATCGCCGTGCTGTACGCCGGGCACGGCCCGCGTGCGGCGGGCGCGGTCGCCGCCGTCTTCGCGGCCCGCACGCTCTGGCTGGTGCCGCACCAGGGGGACCTGGACCTCCGGCTCCCCTGGTGGCAGCAGCCGCTCGCCTCGCCCTACCCGCTGCTCGCTCTGGCCCTGCTGGCCCTGGCGGCGCTCCCGGCGCCGGCTCAGTCCTCCGCGAGCAGTTCGTCCGCGTCGACGATCCGGTAGGCGTACCCCTGCTCCGCCAGGAACCGCTGCCGATGCGCGGCGAAGTCCTGGTCGATGGTGTCGCGGGCGACGACCGAGTAGAAGTGCGCCTGGTGGCCGTCGGCCTTCGGCCGCAGGACGCGGCCCAGCCGCTGGGCCTCCTCCTGGCGCGACCCGAACGTCCCGGACACCTGGATGGCGACGGTCGCCTCCGGCAGGTCGATGGAGAAGTTCGCGACCTTCGACACGACGAGCACGCTGATCTCGCCCTCACGGAAGGCGTCGAACAGCTTCTCCCGCTGCGCGTTGCTCGTCTCGCCCTTGATGACCGGCGCGTTCAGGTGCTCGCCCAGTTCGTCGAGCTGGTCGATGTACTGGCCGATGACGAGGATCTGCTGCCCGGCGAAGCGGCGCACCAGCGCCTCGGTGACCTTCCGCTTGGTCGCCGTCGTCGCGCAGAAGCGGTACTTCTCCTCGGTCTCGGCGGTGGCGTACGCGAGCCGCTCCGACTCGGTGAGGTTGACCCGCACCTCCACACAGTCCGCCGGGGCGATGTACCCCTGCGCCTCGATCTCCTTCCACGGCGCGTCGAACCGCTTGGGCCCGATCAGCGAGAAGACGTCCGACTCGCGGCCGTCCTCGCGGACGAGCGTCGCGGTCAGGCCGAGGCGCCGCCGGGCCTGGAGGTCGGCGGTGAACTTGAAGACGGGGGCCGGCAGCAGGTGCACCTCGTCGTAGACGATGAGGCCCCAGTCGCGGGAGTCGAAGAGTTCGAGGTGCGGGTAGACACCCTTCCGCCTCGTGGTCAGCACCTGGTACGTCGCGATGGTGACCGGCCGGATCTCCTTGCGCGTACCGCTGTACTCGCCGATCTCGTCCTCCGTCAGCGAGGTCCGCTTGACCAGTTCGTGCTTCCACTGGCGGGCGGAGACCGTGTTGGTCACGAGGATGAGGGTGGTGGCCTTGGCCTGCGCCATGGACCCGGCGCCGACCAGCGTCTTTCCGGCACCGCAGGGCAGGACGACCACGCCGCTGCCGCCGTGCCAGAAGTTCTCCACCGCCTGCTTCTGGTACGGCCGCAGCGCCCAGCCGTCCTCGGCGAGCTCGATCGGGTGGGCCTCGCCGTCGACGTACCCGGCGAGGTCCTCGGCCGGCCAGCCGAGCTTCAGCAGCGTCTGCTTGATCTGCCCGCGCTCCGAGGGGTGCACGGCGACGGTGTCCGGGTCGATCCGGGCGCCGACGAGCGGGATGATCCGCTTGGAGCGCAGGATCTCTTCGAGGACCGGCCGGTCGGTGGTGGTCAGGACGAGCCCGTGGGCGGGGTGCTTGCTCAGGGTGAGCCGCCCGTAGCGGTCCATCGTCTCCGCGATGTCCACCAGCAGGGCGTGCGGCACGGGGTAGCGGCTGAACTCCACGAGCGCGTCGACGACCTGCTCGGCGTCGTGCCCGGCGGCGCGTGCGTTCCACAGACCGAGCGGCGTCACCCGGTAGGTGTGGATGTGCTCGGGCGCGCGCTCCAGCTCGGCGAACGGCGCGATGGCCCGGCGGCAGGCGTCCGCCATTTCGTGATCGACTTCGAGCAGCAGCGTCTTGTCGCTCTGGACGATGAGGGGTCCGTTCACGCCCGTCCCTTTCTGCGTGCCGGCGTCCCGCGCGGACGACCGGCCAAACGTCCAGTGTGCCGCACCGCCGGGCGATCATGCCGGGCCGTCGCTCAGGCCTCCTCGTCCGCCAGCTCCGCCACGCCCGTCACCCGGTGCAGCGGGTACGTGCGCACCTCGTCGGCCGTGTGGTCGTACGCCGTCACGAAGCCGCCCTCGACCCGGACCGGGGCGATGACGCGCTGGCTGGCCGCACCCTCGGCGTTGACGTAGCCGATCCACAGGGACTCGCCGGTCAGGACCGCTGCCTGCATGGTGGCGAGAGTCTCGGCGGAGCCGGTGCGCGGCAGGTCGCCGCCGGGGTGGTCGCCGGCCGGGTCGGTCTGCTTGCGCGGGGTCGTGGACGCCATGTCGCCGGCGCGGATCGCGCGGATCGCGGCGCCGATCAGGGTGGCGTCCGGGACCGGAGGGCCCTCCGGGACGGGCTCGGGCGCGGTGCGCGGCGGGGTGCGGTGGGCGTGCGCCCGGGTGATCACGACATCGCCCTCCGCGGACTCGGCGGCGGGCGCGAAACCCATGGACCGCAGGCCTTCGAGGAGCGCCGCGGGATCGGCCTGGGCGGCCAGGACGGTGGGCGCGAGACGGCGCAGCCGCAGCCCCTGCGAGCGCTTGTCGGCGAGGATCTCGCTCAGCAGCGCGTCGTCGTCGCAGCGGACGTACGCCGAGGCCGCGCCGATCCGCAGATGGCCGTGCCGGCGTGCCACGTCGTCGATCAGATAGGCGAGCGGCTGCGGCACCGGTGTCCGGGAGTGGGCGGCGAGGAAGGCGTGCAGGTCCGACGCCGAGCGGCCCGCGTCGAGCGCGCGGCGCACCGAGCCGGGCGTGAACCGGTAGACCGTCGCCCCGCCCTTGGACTCCACGTCCGCGAGGACGCCCAGCGTGTCCGCCAGCGGTCGTAGCAGCGGGCCCGGAGCGACCGCCGTCAGGTCCGCCTGGAGAAGGACGTGGTCCAGCGGCTCCGGCAGGAGCGGGGCCAGGAGCCGGGCGGCCCGGGAGGCCGCCTCGGCCTGTTCGGCGGGGGAGTGCGGCCCGGCGGGCGCGGGGTGGTGGTGCCGGTGCGCGGGGAGCTTGTCGCCGGGCCCCGCCGGTTCGCGGTGCCCGGCCTTCGAGGAGGGCGACGGCAGCCCGAGCAGCGCCCGCCCGGCCGGGGACAGCGCTCCGCGGCCCGTGACGCCCAGCAGCTCCGCCTCGGACAGGGTCCACCGGGCCAGGCGCACCCGCAGATCGTCCGTGGCGGACTGGCCGCCGCGCAGCGGGCGCTCCCAGCGCAGCCGGCCGAGGAGCGAGTCCGGTGCGGGGGACGCGCCCTCGGGGAGGCCGGCGAGAAGGGTGAGGACCCGGCGGCGGACCTCGGGCGCCGCCGACCGGTCCAGGCCGGGGCCGAGGGCCGACAGGGCGCGGTCCTTCGCGTCCCGCCCACCGACCAGGCCCGCCGTCCGGGTCGCGGTCAGCCAGGCGGAGACGAGCCCCACCCAGCGCTCGGCGGCGGGCAGTTCCAGCCACTCGTCGTAGGCGGGCGTCGCCGCGTACCGTTCGTCGGCCTCGCCGTCCGATGCCAACAGGCCCGCCGCGTAGGCGAGTTCCACCCAGAACGCGGCCATCGGCTCCGCCACGTCCAGCGCCACCGCCGTCCGCTTCAGGTCCCGGACGCTCAGCCCGCCGGCCCGCAGCACGGCGGGTCCGCCCTCGTGCCAGTCCTTGAGCAGCTCCTCGACGGTCGCGAGAGCGGTGTACGCCTGTCCGGCCGCCGCCGCGTCCACAACCTGTGGACGGTGTGCCGCCGCGGCCTCGACCGGGGGCGCCACCGGCTCGGCCACCCGGTGCGCGCGGCCCGCCCGCAGGTGCAGGGCGACCTCCCGGGGCAGCACGACCGTGCCGGGCGCCGTGGGCAGCAGCAGTCCGTGGTCCGTCAGCCAGCGCAGATGGCGTGCCGGGTCGGCTGTCACCTGCCCGTAGGGCGGACCCCACACCAGCCGTGACAGCACGTCCACCGACTCGGCGGGGGCCTCGTCCAGGAGCGCCGACATCCGGACCCGGTCGGTGAACAGGCCGGTCAGTGACGCGACCGCCGACACGGAGTCGTGGGTGGTCGCGAGTCCGGCCTCCGCCACGATCTCCTGGATACGCCCCGGCGACATGCCGGCCGTGGCCTCCGCGACGGTCGGGCCCAGGCCCGTCGGGGACGGGTGCTGCGGGGACGGAGCGAGCAGCTCCCGTGCCGTGCGCACGAGGCGGAGGCGCTCGTCGGGGCCCCAGACGAGCGCCTGCTCGCGCAGCGTGGCGAGCGCGCCCGGGAACGCAGCCGTGACCGCCGGATCGCCGTCGTCCCCCGCCATCAGGCCGAGCAGCTCGTCGTACGTCGCCGGGTCCGCCGCCACTGCGAGGGCCTCCGCGGTCTGGAGCGCGAACCGGTCCAGGCGCTCCAGGGCCCGCACCACCGAGGCACGGGTGCCCGCGCGGGTCGCCAGCTGGGTCAGGTCCGTGGGGACGGGCGTGATCAGGTCGGGGCGGGAACGGAGGAGGGCGGAGAGCGAGACGTCGTCCCGCGCGCGCAGGGCTTCCGCCAGGGAACGCGGAGCGGTCGTCTCGGGGCTCATCCTGCCAACGGTAGCGGTTGCTTCCGGCCACAGAGCCGGTTCGCCCCCTCCGCCCTCGCCCGTCCCTCGTTCCTGGGGGCTCCGCCCCCGGACCCCCGTATCGGCCTGGACGGCCTCGTCCTCAATCGCCGGACGGGCTGGGACTCTCCGGCCCTGGACGGCACAGTCCAGCCCCTCCGGCGATTGAGGAGCGGGGTCCGGGGCGGAGCCCCGGGTGCGGGACGGGCTGGGGCGGAGGGGGCCGAAAAACCGGTACCGTCACCACCGGGCATCCAACGCGACCACCCCGGAGGGGACTTCGTGGGGATTGAGAGCGACCAGCTCGTCTTCGACTACCTGAGCCGGGTCGGCGACCTGGCCCAGCAGCGCCAGCTGCCGTCCGCGACACGGATGCGCCTGGTGTCCGAGCTGCGCAACGAGATCGACCGGCGCCGGTCGAAGGCCACGGTCGACAGCCCCGCCGCGGTCCGCCGCATCCTCGACCGTCTCGGCACCCCGGACGAGATCGTCGCGGCGGCCGGGCGTGGCGGCGGGGCCGGCCCCGCCGCGGAGCCCCGCGCCGCGGTCCCCACCCAGCGCGCCGCCGAACCGGACGAGCGGCCCCGGGGCCGCCTGCGCCGCGTCGTGCCGCGACCCCGCCCCGCGGAGCCGGAGCCGACCGGGGCGACCGAGGCCGACGTCCCGTCCCCGCCGCACCTGGCGAGCGCGGCGGAGCTCGGCGACAGCGCGTCGCAGCCCGACTGGTGGCGGGTGGACAGCAGCGTCTTCGGGCCCGGCGAGAGCGTGCCGGGGTTCGTCGGGGGCGTGGAGATCCCGGAGCTGCTCAAGCCGCCGCCCGGGGAGAAGGCCGACGGGGTGGCGAAGCCCGCGGCGGAGGCGGTGCCCGAGGCCCGGGACGCCGTGGCGGCCGGGGAGGCCGAGAAGGCCGCGCAGCCCGCGGAGGAGGAGGCGGGCCGGCGCCGCCTGCTTCCCCGCCTGAGCGGTTACGGCAACCCGCTGCTGCTGTTCGCCGCGGGACTCCTCGTCGCCGGGGCCGTCCTCGGCAACTGGTTCGCCCTGGCGCTGGGCTGGCTCATCGCCTACGCCTCACGCCGGCTGACGCCCGCCGAGTCGAAGTGGGCCGTCCTCGTCCTGCCCGGCCTGTCGGTCGCGGGCGGCCTCGTGTGGCTGTGGGGCCGTACGAACGGCCGCTGGGGCGAGCCCATCGCCGAGGGGCACATGAAGGACGCGCTCGCCGGGACGTGGCCCTGGGTGGTCCGCGCAGCCGCCGTGGCCTCCGCCCTGTACCTGGTGTGGCGGTCCCGGCGCCGAGGCTGACCTCAGGTCGCCCGGAGCCGGTGGGCACAATGGCCCATATGACTTCCCCCGCGCCGACCGTCGGCTTCGACCTCGACATGACCCTGATCGACTCCCGTCCCGGTATCCAGGCCTGCTACCGGGCGCTCTGCGCGCGCACGGGCACGTACATCGACTGCGATCTGGTGATCACGCGGCTCGGGCCGCCGCTGGAGGAAGAGCTCGTCAACTGGTTCCCCGCCGAGGAGGTCGCGGCCGTCGCGGACCTCTACCGCGAGATGTACCCCGAGCACGCCATCACCGGGACGCCGGCGATGCCCGGTGCCCGGGAGGCGATCGCGGCGGTGCGGGCCGCGGGCGGCCGGGCCCTCGTGGTCACCGCGAAGTGGGAGCCCAACGCCAAGATGCACCTGGAGCACCTGGGCATCGAGGCGGACGCCGTCGTCGGCGATCTGTGGGCCGAGCAGAAGGCACAGGCGCTGCGCGAGTACGGCGCGAGCGTGTACGTCGGCGACCACACCGGAGACGTACGCGGCGCCCGCACGGCGGACGCGTACTCCGTCGCCGTGACCACCGGGCCGTGCGACGAGGCGGAGCTGCGTGCGGCGGGCGCGGACGTCGTCCTCACCGACCTGACGGAGTTCCCGGCGTGGCTGGAGAGCTACCGCCGGCGGTGACGGGGGCACACCACCGCCCGGGGTGGCGCCGCGCGGCGCCACCCCGTCGTCCGGTGTCGTCAGGAACGCGCGGCGCGTGCCCGGCGGCGGCCCGCCGCGATCGACTGGAGCACCCCGGCTCCGGCCAACAGGAATCCGACCCCCATGAGCATGCTCAATCCGAACATGTAGGTCGGAAATGGAGTCGTGCCGAGCAGTAGTGGGGCCACGGTGACCAGTGTGGCCAAAGCTCCGACGAAGAAGACGATGGCACCGACACGGATCAGCCGGTCACCGGCTTCGGCGGAATTCGCTTGGGTTTTGTCACGCACCCGACCAGGGTAGTTCCCAGCGCGAAGGAACAATCCAGCGACGTCTTGTCACCAGCCGCCGGACCATTAGCCTTGGTACCGGCGGGTCCGACGACCCGCTGTAGTGCTATCCAGAGCCGTTTACGGGCAGTTGCACTCGCGACGGCCCGAGCAGTTTTCCGAGCAGTTTCCGACGAGTACGAGGACGAGGACAGACGTGCCTACCGGCAAGGTCAAGTGGTTCAACAGCGAGAAGGGCTTCGGCTTTCTCTCCCGCGACGACGGCGGCGACGTCTTCGTTCATTCCTCGGTCCTGCCCGCCGGAGTCGATGCTCTCAAGCCCGGCCAGCGCGTGGAGTTCGGTGTCGTCGCCGGTCAGCGGGGCGATCAGGCGCTCTCGGTGACTCTGCTGGATCCGACCCCCTCGGTCGCCGCGGCCCAGCGTCGCAAGCCGGACGAACTCGCCTCCATCGTCCAGGATCTGACGACCCTCCTGGAGAACATCACGCCGATGCTGGAGAAGGGCCGTTACCCCGACAAGACGTCCGGCAAGAAGATCGCGGGCCTGCTGCGGGCGGTCGCCGACCAGCTCGACGTGTGACCCTTCCGAGCCCCGTCCCGCGGCCGCCCGCGGTCCGTCAGGGGAAGTCCAGCGAGTCCGGTCCGAGGGGCGGCACCAGCCCCTCGGCCGCCGCGCGCGTGAGGAGGCCGCGGACCGCCGCGTAGCCGTCGTCGCCGAGGTCCGCCGTGAACTCGTTGACGTACAGGCCGATGTGCTGGTCCGCGACCTTCGGGTCCATCTCCTGGGCGTGCTCCAGCACGTAGGGGCGGGAGGCCTCCGGGTCGTCCCAGGCGGCACGGACCGAGGCGCGCGCCGCCCGGGCCAGGTCCTGGAGCCGTTCGTCGCCCAGCGAGCGCTTGGCGATGATCGCGCCGAGCGGGATGGGCAGCCCGGTGGTCCGCTCCCAGTGCTCGCCCATGTCGGCGAGCTTGTGCAGCCCGTAGTTCTGGTAGGTGAAACGCGCCTCGTGGATGACGAGTCCCGCGTCGACCTTCCCGTCCCGCACGGCAGGCATGATCTCGTGGAACGGCATGACGACGATCTCGCCGACCCCGCCCGCGACGGTGTCCGCCGCCCACAGCCGGAACAGCAGGTACGCGGTCGACCTCTCGCTCGGCACGGCGACGGTGCGGCCGGTGAGGTCGGCGTCGGCCTCGCGGGTCAGCACGAGCGGCCCGCAGCCCCGCCCCAGCGCGCCCCCGCACGGCAGCAGCGCGTACTTGTCCAGGACGTAGGGGAGCACGGCGTACGACACCTTCAGCACGTCGAACTCGCCGCGCTCGGCCATGCCGTTGGTGACGTCGATGTCGGCGAAGGTGACATCGAGCGCGGGCGCGTCCGGCACCCGGCCGTGGGCCCAGGCGTCGAAGACGAAGGTGTCGTTCGGGCAGGGCGAGTAGGCGATCTGCAGGGACTCAGTCGGTGCGGTCATGATGGTTCCAACTCTCCAGTACGGGCGCGAGCTTCCCGAATCCCTCGGTGAGGGCTGCGAGAGCGTCGCCGATGCGCCAGGCGGCGCGGTCGCGCGGGCCCACGGGGTTGGAGACCGCGCGGACCTCCAGGACGGGCACACCCTGGGCCGCGGCGGCCTCGGCGACCCCGAAGCCCTCCATCGCCTCCGCCAGGGCACGGGGATGGAGGGTGCGCAGTTCGGCGGCGCGGGCGGCGCTGCCGGTCACGGTGGAGACGGTGAGCACCGTCCCGGACCGTCCACCCGTGGCCGCCGTGAGCTCTCGTACGAGTGATCCCGGCGGACGGTGGCTGACGGTGCCGAAGCCGAGGCCGGTGACCGGGACGAAGCCGTCCGCGGTGTCCGCGCCGAGGTCGGCCACGGTGATCTCGTCGGCGACGACGAGCGACCCGACGGGTGCCTCGGGCTGGAAACCACCGGCGATGCCGGCACAGACGACGAGGTCGTAGGGGGTACCGGTGAGGGCCGCCGCGGTCAGCGCGGCGGCGGTCGAGGCGGCGGCGAGGGCGGGGCCGACGCCCGCCGCCAGCAGATCGAGGGTGACACCCGCGTCAGCCGGACCGCAGACCTCGGGGGACAGCCGCTCCAGGACCGCCCCGGGCAGGCGCACCTGGTGTGGCCGGGCCGCGAACGCCCCGGCCACCGCGTCCCGCTCGACCGGGACCGCGGTGGCCACCAGAACGTGCGGCCCCGTGACGGCGATCAGGCGTCCTTGTCCTTCTTGAGCTTGAAGGACCACAGGCCGGTCACGTCCTTCTCGCCCGCCTTGATGGAGACGAGCGTCGAGTCGCCGCTGGCGCCGTACTGCGCGTTGAAGAACACGCTGCCCGGGATGGTGCGGTACGTCTTCTTGCTGGAGTCGGTCAGCGGCTGACCGTTCATCAGGATCGTCCAGCCCTGGTCCGCGACGTCCGGGTCCACGCCGAACCGGACGGTCTCGTCGGGGTCGACCGTGATGGACTTGATGTCCTTCGACTTCAGGCACTTCGCCAGGTCCGCGGTCTTCACCGCGTTGCCGTCGTTGTAGCAGTCGGTCTCGGAGCTCACCGAGTTCCTGCCGACCGTGACGGTGGTCAGCGGCGTCGGCTTGTCACAGGCGGACAGGACGAGGAGTCCGGCGGAAACGGCGCCGAGAGCGGCAACGGCGCGACGGCGATGTCCATTGGCGGCTCTGCCGCGGGGCAGGGAGGTCATGGCCGAAGGCTATCGGGCACCCGCACCGCTCTCCCCACCTGGGGTACGGCGTGCCGTCCCGGGCCCCCGGCCGGACCTGCGGCTCACGCCACCCTGGGCCGGGCCTGCCCGCCGTGGCGCGCCGCGCTCAGCAGGCCCCGCACCGTCGTGAGCCAACCCGTGGCGACGATCGCCGCCGCCACCGACAGTCCGAGCGTGCCGTTGAGCGGCAGGGCGATGCCGATCCCGCCACCGATCACCCACGCCATCTGGAGCAGGGTCTCGGAGCGGGCGAAGGCCGAGGTGCGGACGAGTTCCGGGACGTCCCGCTGGATCAGCGCGTCCAGCGACAGCTTGGCGAGTGCCTGCGCGAACCCGGCGACCGCGGCGAGGCACGCCACCAGGAGGGCGCCGAAGAAGATCGCCGCCGTGATCGCGGCGCCCAGCACGAACGCGACGACCGTCACGATGATGATCTCCGGAGCGCGCTGTTTCAGCCAGGCTCCGACCGCGGTCCCGAGCGCGTTGCCGGCACCCGCCGAGACTCCCACTATCCCGAGCGAGACGGCCGCGCTCTCACCGGTCAGCGGGTGCTCGCGCAGCAGGAAGGCCAGGAAGAAGATCAGGAAGCCGGAGAGACAGCGCAGCGAGGCGTTGGCGGCCAGCGCGTGCGTCACGGCCGTGCCGACGGTCCGCAGTCCGGGACGCGGCGCCTTCTTCGCGTGCGGCCCGTGCAGATGGTCCGCGTCCGCGGCCAGCAGGGCCTTGTGCTCGCCCTTGGCCGAGTCGACCTTGGGCGGCAGCGAGAACGACAGGAACGTACCCGCGACGAAGATCAGGAAGGCGCCGTAGAGCGGGTAGCGGGGTCCCAGCGCCTGGAGGCCCGCACCGATCGGCGCGGCGATACCGGTGGCGAGGAGACCACCGAGTGTGACCCGGGAGTTCGCCTTGACCAGGGAGAACTTCGGTGGCAGCAGCCGGGGCACGACCGCGCTGCGCACCACTCCGTACGCCCTCGACGCGACCAGCACCCCGAGCGCGGCCGGGTACAGCTCGATGCCGCCGGTCACGACCGCACTGGACAGCAGCAGCGCGAGGAGGGCCCGCGCGAGCATGGCGCCCGCCATCGCGGCCCGGCGGCCGTGCGGCAGCCGGTCCAGCAGCGGGCCGATCACGGGGGCGAGCAGTGTGAACGGCGCCATCGTGATCGCCAGGTAGAGGGCCACGCGGCCGCGGGCCTCGTCCGTCGGGACGGAGAAGAACACCGTGGAGGCGAGGGCGACGGTGATCATGACGTCGCCGGCGCCGTTCACCCCGTGGAGTTCGATCAGTTTGCCGAGCCCCGACTCGCCCGCGCCGTGTGCGTGCGTCGCCTTGCGGATGCCGCGCGCCGTCCCCGTGACCGGGAGGTGCAGGGCACGCCCGACCGCACGGACGGAACCGCTCACCCGGCCCGATCCGCCGCTTCGACTGCTCCCCTTGGTGCCACCGACCCCGGTGGCTCCCTGGGACGACCTTGCGCCTGCCACTCCGTCATAGTGCCCCGAGTCGGCGGATCGTAGCGGGGTTACCGCGCGTATGCCCGCGGAGTGGCGTTCCGGAGGATCGTGTGAGTAGGGGGAACGGCCCGGTCTGCGGCGGCGAGGGCGGCCGGCGTGCCCGTGCGCCGGGGGAGGTGCCGGAGTTCGGGCGCGGGAGGACGTCTTCGCGCCATGCCGGACCTCTCCTGCGGCGGTCGGGGCGCCCGTGGCGGCGGCCGAGAACGTGCGGCGGGGCGGGTCCAGGACCGGCCGCCGAGCACGAGAACCCGGCGCGGAGCGCCGAAGACGCCCGCCGGTGTGGGCCCAGAGGCCGGGAGAAGGTAGCGTGCGTAGCGCGCCCACGGCGAAAGTTCTCGGCCGCGCGCCTCTCGGCCATCCCGCAGAATGGATGGTGTAGGTGCGCCCGAGTGCGATCGGGCGCGGACGTCGACGCGGTCCTCCGGTCCGCTCCGTCCGCACTCCCGCCGAGGAATGGCGCACCCGTGAGACGGCGTAGGAGAGAAGCGATACCTGTGAGCGCAGCGACAACGCGAAGCCGCACCCCCGACCGCCTGTGCGCCGAGGCGGTCGACCTCGCCCGCGCCGCCGCCGAGGAGGTCGCCGCACCCGGCGTCATCGGCGAGCACGTGGGGCTGGTCTCCGAGGGGGACCGCGTTGTCACGCACTTCTTCGAGTGCAAGGAGCCCGGGTACCGCGGCTGGCGCTGGGCGACGACGGTGGCCCGCGCCTCCCGCGCCAAGGTCGTGACGCTCGACGAGACGGTGCTCCTGCCCGGCCCCGACGCGCTGCTCGCGCCGGAGTGGGTGCCGTGGAGCGAGCGGCTGCGCCCCGGGGACATGGGCCCGGGCGACCTGCTGCCCACGGACGCCGACGATCTGCGGCTGGAGCCCGGATTCTCGGGCGAGGAGGAGCCCCCGCCGAACTCCGCGGTCTCCGAGGAGATGGCCGAGCTGGTGGAGGCCGAGGACGCGGAGGTCGCCGGCGGGGCACCGGCCTCGTTGCCGGTCGCACCCCGGCGCGGGTCGATCAGCGCCGTCGCCGAGGAACTCGGCATGCGGCGCGCCCGGGTGCTGTCCCGCTACGGCCTGCATGTGGCGGCGGACCGCTGGGAAGAGGCGTACGGTCCGAAGACCGCCATGGCGCAGGCCGCGCCCGCCACGTGCTTGAGCTGCGGCTTCCTCAATCCGATCCGCGGCTCGCTCGGCCAGGCGTTCGGTGTCTGCGCCAACGAGTTCTCGCCGGCGGACGGGCGGGTCGTGTCCCTCGCCTACGGCTGTGGCGGCCACTCGGAGGCGGCGGTCATGCCGAAGCCCCCGCGGCCGGCACCTCCGGTGATCGACGAGACGAAGGTCGAGCCGTTCCCGCTGCGCCCGGCCCCGGATTCCGGTTCGGTGTCGGTCACCACGGACGAGTCGGCGGCGGAACTGGGCCACTCCTAGCGGACTGCCGTCCCGGCCGGGTACGCGGTGGGGCTGTGCCTGGTCCCGGTGCGTGGTGCGCCGCGGGTGCGTTGGGCCGAGCGCGCAGTTCCCCGCGCCCCTGACGGGGCCCGGCCGAGTACGGCGGTTCGTGGGTGGGGCTGTGCGTGGTTCGGTTCGTGGTGTGCCGCGGGTGGGTGGGGGCTGGTCGCGCAGTTCCCCGCGCCCCTGACGGGGCCCGGCCAGGGGCGCGAGGAACTGCGCGCCGAGCCACGGGGCACCCGCACAGGACCGCGAGGCCTCAGCCGCATACCCCCAGGGGCGCGAGGAACCGCGCGACCAGCCCCCGCCGACCCACGCAGGGCGACGGGCCCCCACCCCTGTGGCCTGATCCGGACGACACCCGGCCCTCAGGCGTTTCCTCGGCGCCGTCGCCCCGGGACGAGGGACGGCGAGGCCAGGGCCCTTCCCGGCGCGCGGTACCTTCGTGCCGCGACCGGGCGCGGCGCAGCACTCGCGGTCGCGCCAGCCGAGAGGGAGAGTGAACCGTGAGCAAGTTCGTGCGGCCGGCAGCCGAGGGCGCGGACCCGTTCGGGACGGCGCGCCTGCGACGGGGCGTACTGGACGCCTGGGCGACGAGCCCGGCCCGGTTCCGGGAGGACGCCAACGCGGAGGAGGACCTGGTCCTCGGTGGTTACCGCGACCGGCTCGTGGTGGAGCTCGCGCAGAACGCGGCGGACGCGGCGGCCCGGGCGGGCGTGCCCGGCCGGCTGCGGCTGACCCTCCGCGACGGCGTGCTCGTCGCGGCCAACACGGGTGCCCCTCTCGACGCGGCGGGTGTGGAGTCGCTGTCGACGCTGCGCGCGTCCGCGAAACGGGACGCTCCCGACACGGCGGTCGGCCGGTTCGGCGTCGGCTTCGCGGCCGTCCTCGCGGTGACCGACGAGCCCGCCGTGGTGGGCCGGCACGGCGGTGTCCGCTGGGCCCTCGCGGAGGCCCGGGAACTGGCCGCCGACACGGCTCGGCACAGCCCTGGACTGGGCGACGAGATCCGCCGCCGGGACGGTCATGTGCCCCTGCTGCGCCTCCCGTTCGCGGCGGAGGGCACCGCTCCGGACCCGTACGACACGGTCGTGATCCTGCCGCTGCGGGACCCGGCGGCCGAGGCTCTCGCCGAGCGGCTGCTGAAGAACGTCGACGACGCTCTGCTGCTGGCCCTGCCGGGCCTGGAGGAGGTGGTCGTCGAGGCCGGGGCCGAGGAGGTCCGCACCCTGCGGCGCCGCGCCGAGGGCGACGACGTCGTGGTCGAGGACTCCCGGGACGGCACCAGCCGCTACCGCACCGTCTCCCGCCAGGGCCCGCTGGAGACGTCGCTGCTCACCGACCGCCCGGTCGAGGAGCGGCTGCGCCCGCACTGGTCGGTGACCTGGGCGGTGCCGGTCGACGGCGACGGTTCGCCGGCCCGGCCCCGCACCAGCCCGGTCGTGCACGCGCCCACCCCCAGCGACGAGCCGCTGGGGGTTCCCGCGCTGCTGATCGCCTCGCTCCCCCTGGACACGGCCCGGCGCCACGCGGCGCCGGGCCCGCTGACCGACTTCCTGGTGCAGCGCGCGGCGGACGCGTACGCGGAGCTGCTGGCGGCCTGGCGGCCGGTGGACACCGGGATCATCGATCTGGTGCCCGGCCCGCTGGGCAAGGGCGAACTGGACGGGGCGCTGCGCCAGGCGATCCTGGACCGGCTGCCGCGCACCGCGTTCCTGCCGCCGGCGGCCCCGCTCGACCGGACACCCGAGGTTCCGGCCGACTGGCCGGAGGGCACGGCGGAGAATCCGGCCGCGCTGCGGCCCCGGGACGCCGAGGTGGTCGAGGGAGCGGGCGCGGAGACGGTCAGGGTGCTCGCCGAGGTGCTGCCCAGTCTGCTTCCTGCCGGACTCGAACGACGGGTGGAGCTGCGGACCCTGGGCGTCGCCCGGGTGCCGCTGACGGAGGTGGTGGACCGGCTGGCGGGCCTGGAGAAGGACCCGGCGTGGTGGCACCGGCTGTACGACAGCCTCGCGGGCGTGGACCCGGACCGGCTCTCCGGGCTGCCGGTGCCGCTCGCCGACGGCCGGACGACGATCGGACCCCGGCAGATCCTGCTGCCCACCCCCGACGGCACGGGGTCCGCCGCTCCGGACACCCTGGCCCGGCTCGGCCTGAAGGTCGCGCACCCGGATGCCGCCCATCCGCTGCTGGAGAAGCTGGGCGCCCTCCCGGCGACGCCGCGTGCCGTGCTCACGACCCCGCAGGTGCGGGCCGCCGTCGCCGCCTCGCTCGACGACGAGGGCGTGGCGTGGGACGAGGACGCGCCGGACGCCGAGGAACTGGCGGACACCGTGCTCGCGCTGGTCCGCGACGCCGGTCTCGAACCGGGCGACGAGCCCTGGCTGGGCGCGCTCGCCCTCCCGGACGACGAGGGGGAGCCGGCGCCCGCCGGTGAGCTGGTGCTGGCCGGCAGCCCGTTCGCGCAGGTCGTTCGTGAGGGTGAAGTCGGCTTCGTGGACGCGGAGTTGGCGGAGCGATGGGGCGAGCAGCCGCTGGCGGCCTGTGGCGTGCTGGCCGACTTCGCGCTCGTGCGTGCCACCGATGTCGTCCTCGACCCGGACGAACTGGAGCCGCGCGACGGGGACTTCGCCGAGCCCGACGACGCGGGGCTGCTCGACGCCGTCGACGTGTGGTGCGAGGACGTCCTCGACCGGCTTCCCGACACGCCCGTGCCGCCGGTGGCCACGGAGATCGTCGCCGTGCGGGACCTGGACCTGGTGGACGACGAGCGGTGGCCGCAGGCACTCGCCCTGCTCTCGCAGCCGCCGCTGCGGGACGCGCTGACGCAGCCGGTGCGCATCCTGCTGCCGGACGGGACGCACGAGATCGTCCGGCCCTACACGGCGTGGTGGCTGCGCGGGCACCCCGTCCTGGACGGGCGCCGCCCGGCCGGACTGCGGGCCGCCGGCGGCGATCCGCTGCTGCACGGCCTGTACGACGAGGCCGACGCCACCGGATTCGACGACGAACAGGTGCTGCGGGCGCTGGGCGTCCGCACGTCGGTGGCCGCCCTCCTCGACGAACCCGGCGGCGCCGCGGAGCTGCTCGACCGGCTCGCCGATCCGGACCGCGAGGTCTCCGGCTCGCAACTGCATGCCCTGTACGGCGCGCTGGCGGATCTCGATCCCGAGCAGGTGACGCTGCCGGACGAGCTGCGGGCCGTCGTGGACGGGGCGGTGCGGGTCGTGGACGCGGCCGACGCCGTGGTCGTCGACTCGCCCGACCTGCTGCCCTTCACGGACGGTGTCCCGCTGCTGCCGGTACGGCCGTCGCGGGCCGCCGATCTCGCCGAGCTGTTCCAGGTGCGGCGGCTCAGCGAGTCGGTGACGGGCGAGGTGACGTCCGAGGGAGCCGAGCACGAGGTGCCGGAGTCCGTGCGGCTCCTGCTGGGGCCGTCTGTGCCCACGTCGTACGTCGAGCACGAGGAACTCGTCGTCGACGGTGTCGAACTCGACTGGCGGCGGACACGGGACGGGGTGCTGCACGCCTCCACCCTGGAGGGCGTGGCGGCCGGGCTGGCCTGGGCGGCCGGTCAGTGGCCGCGCCGCTTCGAGGTGGCCGCCCTGCTGGAGGACCCCTCGCGCACCGAAGAGCTCGCGCGGGACCGCTGGTTCGACTGAGCCGGCACGGCCGGGACGGGGAGGCGCCGGGCGGCGTTTCCCCGTACGTCGCCGCGGCGTTGGTAATACGCGCACAAAGTCTTCATCTGCCGTACAACCTTTCGCCGCAGTCGCAGATCTGATCTTCGAGTCAACAGACTCCACGATCACTTGGGCCCCGTGTGAAGACGAGCCGTACGGAACGAAAGCCGTCGGGGCCCCTTTCTCCACTTGGGGAACGCATGCGCATACGAGCCACCGTGGCCGCCGTCTCCGGCGCCCTGGCCCTCACCGCCTTCGCCGTCCCGGGCGCCCACGCCGCCGACTCCGCGCCCTCCTACCGCGCGGGTGTCACCAAGGCGCAGGAAGCCGCCCACGCGGACGGCAAGGCCGCGTTCAGCACCTCCGCCGCAGCCGACACCGGCACGCCGTACGCCCTCGACGCCACCTTCTCCAACATCAAGGTGAACGGCGGCAAGGCGATCGCCGTCGGCATCAGCAACCACGTCACCGTGCCGGTCACCTACACCATGACCCACGGTGCCGACGTCGACATCGACGCCGCCGACTTCCTGACCGGCCCCTACATCTACAAGGGCTCGTTCGACATGCCGGACAACATGCTGTTCGGCGACGACGCGGCGACCTGCACCGCCACCTCGTCGACCGTCGCCACCTGCAAGGGCGACATCGACATCTACCCGGCCGAGGGCGAGCTGCTCAACTCGGACGCCGGCACCTGGCACGCCGCGGCGCTGGCCGTCGCCTACAACGGCGAGGACTGGACCAGCGACGACATCAACTGGGACAACGTCGGCATCGCCGACCAGGGCGGCTTCACCTCCCCGAACGTCCAGCGCTACTCCAAGCTGACGGTCAACGCCTCGCCGGAGCCGGTGAAGAAGGGCAAGACCATCACGGTCACGGGCAAGCTGTCCCGCGCCAACTGGGAGGACAACCTCTACCACGGCTACACCGGCCAGTCCGTGCAGCTGCAGTTCCGCAAGAAGGGCAGCGACACCTACACCACCCTCAAGACCATCAAGACGGACAGCACGGGCAACCTGAAGACGACCACGACGGCCTCCGTCGACGGTTACTACCGCTACAGCTTCGCGGGCACCTCGACCACCCCGGCCGTCAAGGCCACGGGTGACTTCGTAGACGTCCAGTAGTCGCTCGTCCGACGTCCCCGCGCGCCGTCACGAGGCGCGGGGACGCCGCACGTCCGGATCGTGACGTCCCGGCGGCGCCGTGGGGAGCGCCGCCCGTAGTGACGGCGTCGACGTGCAGTGGACGCCCCGCGGGACGACACCCGGATCACGCGGGGAAGCGGCGGTCGACCCACTTCCACAGGAACTCCAGGGCGGCCGCCGCCACCACCGAGATGCCCACCGCGAGCCACGGCATCGTGGCGCCGACCAGTTTCAGCGCGAAGAAGTGCTGCAGCCCCGGCACCATGAGCACCAGCAGGAACGCCCCGCCCATCGCGGCGACGAGGCAGATCCGCCACCAGGTGTAGGGCCGGGCGATGATCGCGAGGACCCACATCGAGATCAGGAAGAGCGTCAGCGTCGCGGCGCTCGTCTCCGCGTCCAGCGCGCCCTCGCCCGTGTAGTGGTGGCGGGCCAGCAGATAGGTGATGAAGGTGGCCACCGCGGCGACCGTGCCGCCCGGGATCGAGTACCGCATCACCCGCCGCACGAAGTTGGGCCTGGCCCGCTCCTTGTTGGGGGCGAGCGCGAGGAAGAACGCCGGGACGCCGATGGTGAGGGTCGACAGCAGGGTCAGGTGGCGGGGCAGGAACGGGTACTCGACCTGCCAGCACACCACCAGCACGGCCAGCAGGACCGAGTAGACCGTCTTCACGAGGAAGAGGGTCGCCACCCTGGTGATGTTGCCGATGACCCGGCGGCCCTCGCCGACCACCGAGGGCAGCGTGGAGAAGCTGTTGTTGAGGAGGACGATCTGGGCGACGGCCCGGGTCGCCTCCGAGCCCGAGCCCATCGACACACCGATGTCGGCGTCCTTGAGCGCGAGGACGTCGTTCACGCCGTCGCCCGTCATCGCGACCGTGTGCCCGCGCGACTGGAGGGCGCCCACCATGTCCCGCTTCTGCTGCGGGGTGACCCGCCCGAACACCGTGCCCTTCTCCAGCGACTTCGCCATCTCCTCCTTCTCGTCGGGGAGGCGGCGTGCGTCCACGACCGAACCGGTCAGACCGAGCTTTCCGGCCACCGCGCCCACCGACACCGCGTTGTCGCCGGAGATGACCTTGGCCTTGACGTCCTGCTCGGAGAAGTAGCGCAGGGTGTCCGCCGCGTCCGGGCGCAGCCGCTGCTCCAGGACGACCAGGGCGGTGGGCCGGGCGCCGGCCGCGACCTGCGGATCGTCGAGTTCCTTGGTGGCGCGGGCGAGCAGCAGCACCCGCAGCCCCGCCTCGTTGAGCCGCTCCGTCTCGTCGAGCGCGGGGTCCCCGTCGGGCAGCAGGACGTCGGGGGCGCCGAGGAGCCAGGTGCTGGACTCGCCGTTGCCCTCGCTGAAGGAGGCGCCGCTGTACTTGCGGGCCGAGGAGAAGGGCAGCGACTCGGTGCAGCGCCACTCCTCGCTGTCCGGGTAGGCGGCGATGACCGCCTGGAGGGAGGCGTTCGGCCGGGGATCCGATTCGCCGAGCGCGCCGAGCGCTTTGCGTGCGTACGCCTCCTCGGCGTCCTGGAGGGTCCGCAGCTCGGTGACGTCCATGCCGCCCTCGGTGAGGGTGCCCGTCTTGTCGAGGCAGACGGTGTCGATGCGGGCGAGGCCCTCGATCGCGGGGAGCTCCTGCACGAGGCACTGTTTCCGGCCGAGCCGGATCACGCCGATGGCGAAGGCGACAGAGGTGAGCAGGACCAGTCCCTCGGGGACCATCGGGACGATGCCGCCGACGGTGCGCGCGACGGAGTCCTTGAAGCCGTGCTGCTTGACGACGAGCTGGCTGATGACGAGGCCGATCGCGGTCGGGATCATCATCCACGTCACGTACTTCAGGATCGTGGAGATGCCGCTGCGCAGTTCGGAGTGGACGAGGGTGAAGCGTGACGCCTCTTCGGCGAGCTGGGCCGCGTAGGCCTCCCTGCCGACCTTCGTGGCGGTGAACGCGCCGCCGCCCGCGACGACGAAGCTGCCCGACATCACCTCGTCGCCGGGGTGCTTGACCACGGGGTCGGCCTCACCGGTGAGCAGCGACTCGTCGATCTCCAGGCCGTCGGCCTCGGCGCAGGAGCCGTCGACGACGATCTTGTCGCCCGGCCCGATCTCGATCAGATCCCCGAGCACGATCTCCGACGTGCTGACCTCGGCGGCCACTCCGTCCCTGCGGACGGTGGGTTTCACCTCGCCGATCACGGCGAGCGAGTCGAGGGTCTTCTTGGCCCGCCACTCCTGGATGATGCCGATCCCGGTGTTGGCGATGATCACGTACCCGAACAGGCTGTCCTGGAAGGGCGCCACGACGAGCATGATCAGCCAGAGCGCACCGATGATCGCGTTGAACCGGGTGAAGACGTTGGCGCGGACGATCTCGGTGAGGGAGCGGCTGCTGCGCACCGGGACGTCGTTGACCTCGCCGCGGGCGACCCGCTCGGCCACTTCGGCGGCGGAGAGCCCGTCCGCCCGCCTGGAGACGGGTATGGGCACGGGGTGAACAGGGTCGAGTTCGGCGCCCGCGTCGATGTGCGTCATGCATTCGACGGTACGTGCGGATATACGGCTTCACCCGCCGAGCGCCCCAAAGATCCGACCAGGGGAGGACGGGGGGAGCGGCCGTGTGATGCCGTGGGTGTAGGTGTGGACGCGGGCGAGAAGCGCAGGGGGAGGCCGCCGTCAGTCCGCGGCGGTGGCGCCGGGTGTTCCGGTCCTCGCGGCGGAGGCGCCCCGGCCGGCGGTGTCCCGCTTGATCGCGGCGTCGCGCCTGCGGACGTACCAGATGCCGATGAGCCCGAGTCCCGCGCCGGCCAGGCACGTCCACAGCCACCAGAGGTGTCCGTGGTCCTCGAACCAGCCGTAGAAGGGCAGCTGCACCAGGAAGAGGACGAACCAGAGGATCGTGCCGCCGGTGATGGTGGCGACGACGGGGCCCTCCAGGGGCTCCGGCGCCTCGTGCTTGGGGGTCCACTTCGCCATGTGCACAGCTTACGAGGCCGTGCCGCGGGCGTCGCCGGAGCCCGGGTGCGGCCTTGCGGGGCAACGGTCTACGCGCGGAGATAGCGATTTCGGACTCATATGTTCATACTGAAACGGTCTGAGTCTGGCTCTTTCTCTTCGTATGAAACACCAACAGAAGCCTCGAAGAAGCTGCTGGTGATCACTGAGGGGCCGGACTCGATCAGGTTCCCAGCCCGGCGCCTCCCTCCAGCTCTCGGCCCGTCCGAGCGCGGGACCCCTCGATCGCCCGGCGCCCGTAAAGGCCACCAAGGCCCCCGTACTCATGAGGTCACGCATGTCCACCTCGGCCGTCACCAAGGCCCCCACCCCGGAGCAGCCGGAGCCCCGCCCCGCGCAGGGTGCCCTGGACCACTACTTCAAGATCTCCGAGCGGGGCTCCAGCATCCCGCGCGAGATCCGCGGCGGTTTCGCCACCTTCTTCGCGATGGCCTACATCATCGTGCTGAACCCGATCATCCTGGGCAGCGCGAAGGACATGTACGGGAACCACCTGGACAACGGTCAGCTGGTCACCGCCACGGCTCTCACGGCGGCCTTCACGACGCTCCTGATGGGCGTCATCGGCAACGTCCCGATCGCTCTGGCGGCCGGACTCGGCGTGAACACCGTCGTCGCACTCCAGCTCGCCCCCCGAATGTCGTGGCCCGACGCCATGGGCATGGTGGTGCTGGCAGGCATCGTGGTGATGCTGCTGGTCGCCACCGGCCTGCGCGAGCGCGTCATGAACGCCGTGCCGCTGGGGCTGCGCAAGGGCATCGCGATCGGCATCGGCCTGTTCATCATGCTGATCGGTCTGGTCGACTCCGGCTTCGTCTCCCGTATCCCGGACGCCGCCCAGACCACGGTCCCGCTCCAGCTCGGCGCCGACGGTCACCTCAACGGCTGGCCCGTCCTGGTCTTCATCCTCGGCACGCTGCTCACCCTCGCGCTGATCGTGCGCAAGGTGCCGGGCGCGATCCTGATCTCGATCGTCGCGATGACGGTCGTCGCGGTGATCGTCAACTCCGTCGCGACGATCCCGTCCTGGGGTCTGACCACCCCGAAGTGGCCGGGCAACCCGCTCGCCACCCCGGACTTCGGCCTGGTCGGCAAGGTCAGCCTGTTCGGCGGCTTCGAGAAGGTCGGCGTGCTGACCGGCGTGCTCTTCGTCTTCACGGTCCTGCTGTCGTGCTTCTTCGACGCGATGGGCACGATCATGGGTATCAGCGACGAGGCCAAGCTGACCGACGCGCAGGGCAACATGCCCGGCATCAACAAGGTCCTCTTCGTCGACGGCATCGCGGTCGCCGCGGGCGGTGCCACCTCCTCCTCGGCCACCACCTGCTTCGTGGAGTCCACGGCGGGCGTCGGCGAGGGTGCGCGCACCGGCTTCGCGAACGTCGTCACGGGCGCGCTGTTCGCCGTGGCCCTGTTCCTGACGCCCGTCGCCACGATGGTCCCGTCCCAGGCCGCCACGCCCGCGCTCCTCGCGGTCGGCTTCCTGATCATGTCCGGCTCGGTCAAGGAGATCGACTGGGCCGACTACACGATCGCCGTCCCGGCCTTCGTGACGATGCTGATGATGCCGTTCACCTACTCGATCACCAACGGCATCGGGATGGGCTTCATCACCTTCGTGGTGCTGCGCCTGGCCGCGGGCCGCGGACGCGAGGTCCCGGCCGCGATGTACGTGGTGTCGGCGGTCTTCGCCTTCTACTACCTGATGCCGGCCCTGGGCCTGACGTAGGCGTCCGCCGTACGGGGTCCGCCGGGCCGCGTACCGCCGTGCGGGGGCTCATGTGACCCCGTAGAACTTCTCCGTCTCCTCGACCGCGGTCTGGAACCGCTCGTCGAAGTCATCGCGAATGAGCGTCCGGACGACATAGTCCTGGACGCTCATTCCGCGTTTGGCGGCGTGATGCCGGAGCCGGTTGAGCAGCTCCCCGTCTATCCGCAGGCTGAGCACGCTGGTCCCCATGCCGTCGAGGGTCGCGGCAGCCGGGCGGACGAGGGGTCACTTTCCGCGGCGGGCTCACTCATATGAGTGATGTCGTGATTCAGTGGCGCGGTTCACGGGCACCCCGTTAGTCCTTAGCGAGGGTAATGAGTTATCCTAAAGAACATGCCTGACCTCACCCATGGCGACGACGAAGCCGCCGTGAACGCCTTGCGCTCCGCAGTGATGCGCCTGTCGCGTCGACTCAAGCACCAGCGGGTCGACGAGTCGCTGAGCCCCACCGAGATGTCGGTGCTCGGCACCCTCGCCCGCTGTGGCACCGCCACGCCCGGCGAGCTCGCCCGCAAGGAGCACGTGCAGCCGCCCTCGATGACCCGCATCGTCGCGCTGCTCGAAGCAAAGGAGCTGGTCAGGCTGGAGCCGCACCCCGAGGACCGGCGCCAGAAGGTCGTGACGCAGACCGACAAGGCGGAGACGATGCTCGAAGAGAGCCGCCGCAAGCGGAACGCGTTCCTGGCCCGGCTGGTCGAGTCCCTCGACGAGGACGAGTGGGCCAAGCTCCGCGAGGCCGCCCCCGTGCTGGAAAAGCTCGCGCACCTGTGACCGTCCGCGGCCCTCCCCCGGGAGGGCCGCTCCCTAGAGACCGCCGACGCCCTCCTGTGACGCCGACGTCCACGAATGCCGAGGAGGCGAGCCCTTTTGAGTACGGGATCCGGAGCAGACTCCGCCCCCGCACCAGCCACCCACGACTCCCCGTCCACCCCCCGCGGCGACGCGCCCGGCCCCCTGGACCCGGCCGCGGCACAGAACCCGCCCGGCCCGGAGAACACTCCCGCCGAGCAGCGCCCGTCCGGCGCCCGGCGCCCCGCCGGATCCTCCCGCTCCTCCATGTTCGGTTCGCTGAGGATCCGCAACTACCGGCTCTTCTTCCTGGGCCAGGTCGTCTCCAACACCGGCACCTGGATGCAGCGCATCGCCCAGGACTGGCTGGTGCTCAGCCTGACCGGCTCGTCCGCAGCGGTCGGCATCACGACCGCCCTGCAGTTCCTGCCGATGCTGCTGTTCGGGCTGTACGGCGGCGTCCTCGTCGACCGGCTGCCCAAGCGTCCGACGCTCCTCGCCACCCAGACCGCCATGGGCCTCACCGGACTCGCGCTCGCCTTCCTGACCCTGTCCGGTCACGTCCAGGTCTGGCACGTCTACCTCGCGGCCTTCGCCGTCGGTCTCGCCACTGTCGTCGACAACCCGGCCCGGCAGTCCTTCGTCTCCGAGATGGTCGGCCCGGGCCAGCTCCAGAACGCGGTCAGCCTGAACTCGGCGAACTTCCAGTCGGCCCGCCTGGTCGGCCCCGCCGTCGCGGGCGTGCTGATCACCGGGGTCGGCACGGGCTGGGCGTTCCTCTTCAACGGCCTGTCGTTCGTGGCGCCCATCGCCGGCCTGCTGCTCATGCGGGCCCGTGAACTGCACGTGGTCGAGCGCGCGCCGTGCGGCAAGGGCCAGCTCCGCGAGGGGCTGAACTACGTCGCCAGCCGTCCCGAGCTGATCTGGCCGATCGTCCTCGTCGGCTTCATCGGCACCTTCGGCTTCAACTTCCCGGTATGGCTCTCGGCGTACGCGGACGACGTCTTCCACGCGGGCGCCGGCGCGTACAGCCTGTTCAACACGCTGATGGCGATCGGCTCGCTGGCCGGAGCGCTGCTCGCCGCCCGCCGCGGCACGGCCCGGCTGCGCGTCCTGATCGCGGCGGCCATCGGCTTCGGCGCCCTGGAGGTGGTCGCGGCGACGGTGCCGTCCCTGTGGCTCTTCGCGCTCCTCATGGTCCCGATCGGCATCTTCGGCCTCACCGTGAACGTCACCGCGAACACCTCGGTCCAGATGGCCACCGACCCCGCCATGCGCGGCCGGGTCATGGCGCTGTTCATGATGGTCTTCATGGGCGGCTCACCGCTGGGCGCGCCGCTGGTCGGCTGGGTCACCGACGCCTACGGTCCGCGCGTCGGCTTCGCCCTCGGCGGCCTGGTGTCGGTGGCGGCCGCGACCACGATCGGGCTGATCCTGGCCCGGATCGGCGGCCTGCGCCTCGCCCTCGGCTGGCACCACGGCCACCCCCGGGTCCGCTTCGTGCCGAAGGAGCGCACCGAGCAGCGCGAGGAACAACTGGCCACGGTGGCCTGACGCCGCCTCCGTCACCCTTTCCGGGGAGGGTCGCCCGATGATCCGTTCCCTGGGAGGGTGACGGCATGAGACTTTTTGCGGCGGTACTGCCTCCGAAGCATGTGATCCGCGAACTCGCCGTCGAAGTGGACGAGTTGCAGCGGATGGCCGGGGCGGACGCGCTGCGCTGGACGGGCCGGCCCGGCTGGCACTTCACCCTCGCGTTCTACGGCGAGGTGGCCGAGGAGACCGTCCCCGACCTGTCGGAACGGCTGGCGCGTGCGGCCCGCCGCACCGACCCCTTCCCGCTGTCCCTGCACGGCGGCGGCCACTTCGGCGGGCGCGCCCTGTGGGTGGGCGTGGCGGGCGACCTGCGGACCATGCGGTTGCTGGCCGACCGGTCGGAGGCGGCGGCGCGCAGGTCGGGCATCTCCATGGACGAGCACCGCCCCTACCACCCGCACCTGACCGTGGCCCGCAGCCGCACCCCCGCGCGCTTCGCGCCGTACGTCACCGCCCTGGGCGGCTTCGCCGGGCGGGAGTGGACGGTGGGTGAGCTGTGTCTCGTCCGCAGCAATCTGCCGACGTCGGGAGTGCCCGGTGAGCAGCCACGTTATGAGACGGTGGCGAGCTGGCCGCTGGGGGTGGGCGACGGGACCGGGGACGAGGCCGGTTAACCTCGAATGCGTGGACCCGAAGACCCGTAACCGGATCATGGCCGGTGTGCTCGTGCTGATGTTCGTCGTGGTGGCGCTGTCGGCGGCGGTCAGGTAGCCGACCGCCGCCGCGCGCCGCCGTGCCCTCGCGGGCTACCAGGCGAACGCCTCCGGGGACGGCCCCGGACCCGGGAAGATCTCGTCGAGCGAGGCGAGGACCTCCTCCGAGAGTTCCAGCTCTACGGCGCGCAGCGCCGACTCCAGCTGCTCCGCGGTGCGCGGGCCGACGATGGGGCCCGTGACGCCGGGCCGGGTCAGCAGCCACGCCAGCGCCGCCTCGCCGGGCTCCAGGCCGTGCTTGTCGAGCAGATCCTCGTACGCCTGGATCTGGGCGCGCACGGTGGTGTTGGCGAGGGCGTCGGCGGACCGGCCGCTCGCCCGGCGGCCGCCCTCGACCTCCTTCCTGATCACACCGCCCAGCAGGCCGCCGTGCAGCGGCGACCAGGGGATGACCCCGAGCCCGTACTCCCGCGCGGCCGGGATGACCTCCATCTCGGCGCGCCGCTCGACCAGGTTGTAGAGGCACTGCTCGCTGACCAGGCCGATCGTGCCGCCGCGCCGGGCGGCGGTCTCGTTGGCCTGGGCGATCTTGTATCCCGGGAAGTTGCTGGACCCGACGTAGAGGATCTTGCCCTGCTGGATGAGGGTGTCGATGGCCTGCCAGATCTCCTCGAAGGGAGTCGAGCGGTCGATGTGGTGGAACTGGTAGACGTCGATGTAGTCGGTCTGCAGCCGCTTGAGGCTGGCGTCGACGGCCCGCCGGATATTGACCGCGGAGAGCTTGTCGTGGTTGGGCCAGGCGTCGCCGTCGGCGGCCATGTTCCCGTACACCTTGGTGGCGAGGACCGTCTTGTCCCGGCGCTCGCCGCCCTGGGCGAACCAGTTGCCGATGATCTCCTCGGTACGGCCCTTGTTCTCGCCCCAGCCGTACACGTTCGCGGTGTCGAAGTAGTTGATCCCCGCGTCCAGTGCCGCGTCCATGATGGCGTGGCTCGCGGTCTCGTCGGTCTGCGGACCGAAGTTCATGGTGCCGAGGACGAGGCGGCTGACCTTGAGTCCCGTGCGTCCGAGCTGCGTGTACTTCATGACTGCCCAGCCAACGGCGTGGAGTGCGCTCTAGGCAAGGGCGGCGCGGCCGTCGGCTTCGACGCCTTCGAGTACTTCGGCACGGCCGGCGGCTGTCTGCCCCAGCTGCTGCGCTTCCTCCGCCTCGGCGCCCGACTGCGCATCTCCACACCCGCGTTGAAGGAGATCAGGGACCGTCCGGCCCTTCCCCCGCCCGGCGACAGCCCTCAGTCGCGAGGGAACTCGCCGGTCTTCAGGACCAGGCCGACGAGGGTGTTCGTCATGTCGACGTCCCCGCCGAAGGCGACGGTCGTCTCGGTGACGTAGTCGCCGTCCTTGGGCTGGGTGAACAGATGGCACTTGCCCTGGTAGGGGTCGGCGACGAGATAGACGGGCACCTCGGCGTTCGCGTAAGCGGTCTTCTTGGGGCCGTAGTCGTTGACGGCCGTGGCTTTCGAGATCACTTCGGCCACGAACTCGACGTCCTGGCAGCTCCACAGGCCTTTCGAGTCCTTCTCGGCCTGTTCCGACACGAGGGTCACGTCGGTGGCGAACCCGTTGAGGTGGCCCGGGTAGTCGATGCGCACGTCGGACTTCACGCGCCTGCGCGGGTACTTGGTGCGCAGCTGCTCCACGATGTCCAGGATGATTTCCCAGTGGGTGTCCCGCTGCGGCGACATGAAGACGGCCCCCTCGACGATCTCGACCTTGTATCCCTCGGGGGTGGTCCGCTCGAGCGACCCGAACAGGGCGTCCAGCGTCAGCTCGCCGTTGTCGTCGGCCATCTCGATCCTGTCTTCGAGGACGGTCATCGTGGCGCTCCTCCCCGGCCGCGCCCCGGTCGAGACACAGCCGCGCGGTTCAACGATACGCACGGTGACCGGGATGCGCCCGGAATCGGTCAGGCGGTTCCGGCCGGGTACGGGGAGCCCAGGTCCCAGGCCTGGTGCATCGCCTCCGCGAAGGCCTCGGCGATCTTGTGCTCGCCGCTCGCGTTCGGGTGCGTGCCGTCGTAGGTGTCGAGGTGGATGTCGTACGAGGCGGGCGGCGAGGCCAGCAGGAGCGGCGAGCGGGGTTCGTCGAGGTCGGCGACGGCCTTGGCGAGCAGTTCGTTGAAGGCGGCGACGTCGGCGGCGAAGGGGGCGTCGGACTCGGCGCGGACGTTCGGGATGACCGGGAGCAGGGCCATGCGTATGCGGGGGTTGGCGGCGCGGGCCTCGGCGACGAAGGCACGGGCGTTGGCGGCCGTCTGGGCCGCGTTCGTGTAGAAGCCCAGGTCGATCAGGCCCAGCGACACCAGCAGCACGTCGGCCCGGTGCGCACGGACCGCCTCGCGGATCACGGGGGCCATGTGCTGCCAGCCCTCGCCCCAGCCGGCCAGGTGGGCGCGGGGGAAGTCCGGGTCCGCGTACTCGTACGAGTCGGGGGAGCCCGTCGTCTTGTCGTAGAGCGTCTCGCGCGGACCGACGATCTGGAACGGGCCCCCGTACGTCGCGCGCAGATGCTGCCACATCCGGTAACGCCATGTGTGTTCGCCCGCGCTACCGATCGTCATGGAGTCGCCGACGGGCATGAACCTGAGCATCCGCTCATCATGGATGATCGGCGGGGCCGCCACGGGCCGTGCGGGTGTGAGGCTGGACACGCCGTCCCGGACACCCGGCGGCGGCGCCGAGGGCCCTGAACCGCCCGCCGGGATGGCAGGCTTGGGACCATGCGCCGATCGCTTCCGTTCCTCGCCGGAGCCGCCCTCGTCGTCGTGCTGTCGGCGCCGGCCGTCGCCGACAGCGGTGGCGACGAAGGGTTCACGATCAAGGACCCCCGCATCACCGAGTCCAGCGGCCTCGCCGCCTCGCACCTGCACCCGGGCGTCTACTGGACCCACAACGACAGCGACGACGGGGCGTACCTGTACGCGGTCGACAGCAGGACGGGACGGACCGTCGCCACCGTCACCATGACGGGGGTCGGCGCTCCCCGGGACGTCGAGGCGATCTCCATCGGGCCCGACGGCGACCTCTACGTCGGCGACATCGGTGACAACCTCGGCGGCAAGTGGGACCACGTGTGGATCTACCGGCTGCCCGAGCCGAAGGTGCTGAAGGACCAGACGGTCCGCGCCACGCAGTACGTCGTGAAGTACGCGGACGGTCCCCGCAACGCGGAGGCGCTGATGGTGCACCCGAAGACCGGGCGGGTCTACATCGTCGACAAGAACGAGGACGGCGGTCACCTCTACGAGGGCCCCTCCCGGCTCTCCGCGTCGGGCACGAACGTCTTCCGGCCCGTGGCCCCCGTCGACCTGTGGGCCACCGACGCCGCCTTCTCGCCCGACGGCAGGCAGCTCGCCGTACGCGGCTACTTCGGCGGGATCGCGTACGAGTGGAACGGCGGGAAGATCGAGCGTCAGGGACGGCTGAACGTCCCCCTCCAGGGGCAGGGCGAGTCGCTCACGTACAGCCCGGACGGTTCGAAGCTCATGTACGGCAGCGAGGGCGCGGACAGCGCCGTGCAGCCGGAGGACGCGCCGGGTTCCACCGGGTCCGGTGCCAAGTCCCCTTCGGACGGCGGAGGTTCGTCCGCCGTCGGAGGCGACGGCGGTGGGCTGAGCGGCGGCTTCAAGGTCGGCGCTCTCGCGGTCGCGGCGGCCTGCGCGGTGCTCTTCGGTTTCAGGCGGCTGCTGCGCCGCAGCTGAGCGGCCCGGCGGGCCGCCGCCCCCGTCACATCTATTGACGTGTCCATGAACTATCCGTTCCATGGAGGGTGCGCGGCGCATGGGAGCGCTCCCATCCTGTTCCGGGGCCGCGCATCCCCCGAGAGGAACCATCCCTATGTTCCGCAGCCTGCGAAGAGCGCTGTGCGCCGTGACGGCCGCACTGCTGTTACCGCTGGCGGGTGCGCAGACCGCCCGCGCGGCGGACCCCGGCGCCGGGTACTGGCACACCAGCGGCCGGCAGATCCTCGACTCCGCCGACCGGCCCGTCCGGATCGCCGGAATCAACTGGTTCGGCTTCGAGACCGGCAACCACGTCGTCCACGGCCTCTGGTCGCGCGACTACAAGAGCATGATCGACCAGATGAAGTCGCTGGGCTACAACACCATCCGCCTCCCCTACAGCGACGATCTGTTCAAGGGCACCGTGCCCGACAGCATCGACTTCTCCGGCGGCAAGAACGCCGACCTCCAGGGGCTCGACTCCCTCCAGGTCATGGACAGGATCGTGACGTACGCCGGCCGGGACGGCCTCAAGGTGATCCTCGACCGGCACCGGCCCGACTCGGGAGGGCAGTCCGCCCTCTGGTACACCCCCGCCGTCCCCGAGTCGACGTGGATCGCCGACCTCGAGGCGCTGGCGGCGCGTTACGCGGGCCAGGACACCGTCATCGGGATCGACCTGCACAACGAGCCGCACGATCCGGCCTGCTGGGGCTGCGGCGACACGGCCGTCGACTGGCGGCTGGCCGCACAACGGGCCGGGAACGCGGTCCTGTCCGTCAACTCGCGGCTGCTGGTCTTCGTGGAGGGCGTGCAGACCTACGACGGCGTCTCGGGCTGGTGGGGCGGCAACCTGATGGGGGCCGGGCAGTACCCGGTCCGGTTGGACGTGGCGAACCGGGTCGTCTACTCCGCCCACGACTACGCCACCAGCGTGGCCCAGCAGAGCTGGTTCAGCGACCCGTCCTTCCCGGCCAACATGCCCGGGGTGTGGGACAAGTACTGGGGCTACCTCTTCAAGCAGAACATCGCGCCGGTGTGGGTCGGCGAGTTCGGTACGACGCTCCAGTCGTCGGTGGACCAGAAGTGGCTGGCGGCGCTCGTCTCCTACCTGCGGCCGACCGGCACCTACGGCGCCGACAGCATCTCCTGGACCTTCTGGTCGTGGAACCCCGACTCCGGTGACACGGGCGGCATCCTCAAGGACGACTGGACGACCGTGGACACCGTGAAGGACGGCTACCTCGCGAGCGTCAAGGCGCCGGGATTCCCGTCGACGGGGGACGGCGGCGGTGGCGGCACGGCCGCCTGCGCCGCCGTCTACACGGTCAGCAGCGACTGGGGCGGCGGCTTCAACGCCGACGTCAAGGTGACCAACACCGGCACCACCGCCCTCACGTCCTGGAGGGTGACCTGGACATGGAGCGGCAGCCAGCAGGTCACCAGCATGTGGAACGCCACGTACACGCAGAGCGGGGCCACCGTGAGTGCCGTGAACGCGGCCCACAACGGGGCGGTCCCGGTGGGTGGTTCGGCGGGCTTCGGCTTCGGCGGGACGCCGGGAGGCGCAGGCACGCCCACGGTCACGTGCACGGCGACCTGAAGGCACGGTGGCACCGGTCCACGGACCGGGGCACGGCGCCGTGACCGGCGCGACGTCGTGAGCGCGGACGAGAAGGAGCCCGGCGCGGTCGACCGCGCCGGGCTCCCTGTCCGCTCACGGGCGGGAAGCGGTCAGAGCTTCTCGATGACGTGGTCGACGCACTTCGTCAGCGCCTCGACGTCCGCCGGGTCGATGGCCGGGAACATCGCGATGCGCAGCTGGTTGCGGCCGAGCTTGCGGTAGGGCTCGGTGTCGACGATGCCGTTGGCGCGCAGGACCTTGGCGACGGCGGCCGCGTCGATCTCGTCGGCGAAGTCGATCGTGCCGATGACCTGGGACCGCTTGGCCGCGTCGGTGACGAACGGCGTCGCGTACTTGGACTCCTCGGCCCAGCCGTACAGGCGGGTCGACGAGTCCTTGGTACGGGCCGTGGACCAGGCGAGTCCGCCCTGGCCGTTGATCCACTCCAGCTGCTCGTTGAGCAGGAAGAGCGTGGCGAGGGCCGGGGTGTTGTACGTCTGGTTCTTGCGGGAGTTGTCGATCGCCGTGGGCAGCGAGAAGAACTCCGGGACGTGACGGCCGGAGGCGTGGATCCGCTCGGCGCGCTCGATCGCGGCCGGGGAGAAGACGCCGATCCACAGGCCGCCGTCGGAGGCGAAGGACTTCTGGGGGGCGAAGTAGTAGACGTCGGTCTCGGCGATGTCGACCGGGAGGCCGCCGGCCCCGGAGGTGGCGTCCACCAGGACGAGGGAGCCCTCGTCGGCGCCCTGCACCCGCCGGACGGGGGCGGCGACACCGGTGGAGGTCTCGTTGTGGGTGAAGGCGTACACGTCGACGCCCGCCTCGGCCTGCGGCTCCGGGTGGGTGCCCGGGTCGCTCGCGATGACGGTCGGCTCGGCCAGCCAGGGCGCGAGCTTGGCGGCCTTGGCGAACTTCGAGCTGAACTCGCCGAAGTTGAGGTGCTGCGACTTGTTCTCGATCAGGCCGTGGGTCGCGATGTCCCAGAACGCGGTGGAGCCGCCGTTGCCGAGGACGACCTCGTACCCGTCGGGCAGGGAGAACAGCTCGCGCACGCCTTCGCGCACCTTGCCGACCAGGTTCTTGACCGGGGCCTGGCGGTGGGACGTGCCGAGCAGGGAGCTGCCGGTCGCGGCCAGCGCGTCCAGCGCCTCCGTACGCACCTTGGAGGGGCCCGCGCCGAATCGTCCGTCGGCGGGCTTGATGTCAGCGGGGATCTGGATATCAGCCACGAGCCGGAGCGTATCCCCTCGGAGAAACCGGACGGAAACGTGTCCGTTCGATGAGACGACCCCGGCGGCCCGCGGACTTGTGAAGACCTACGAGACGGCCCGGCCCCGCGCGGTCGTGCGGGGCCGGGCCGACGGGGCCTACGGGTTCAGCCGCACCGGCAGCTCGAACAGGTCGTTCTGGGTGACCACCGGCTTGTTGCGCAGGTCGGCGGCGGGGACGGCCAGGTCGAGGGACGGGAAACGGGCGTACAGGGCGGGCAGGGCGACGCCCGCCTCCAGACGGGACAGGGCCGCTCCGGGGCACACGTGCGGGCCGTGGCCGAAGGAGATGTGCCGGTTCTGGACCGTGCGGGTGATGTCGAAGTCGCCCGCCGTCGGGCCGTGGGCCTGCTCGTCGCGGCCGAGAGCGCCGTAGGAGACGATCAGCGCGTCCCCGGCCGGGATGACCTTGTCGCCGACCGGGACGTCCTCCGTGGCGAAGCGGATCAGGACGTGGGAGGTCGGGGTGGACCAGCGGAGCGTCTCCTCGACGACCGCCGACCAGTCGGCCTCACCCGACAGGACGAGGGCGCGCTGCTCCGGGTGGGTGGAGAGGTTGACCACCGCGTTGACGATCAGCGAGATCGTCGTCTCGTGACCGGCCGCGACCATCAGCTGGAGCGTGGAGACGATCTCCTCGTCGGTGAGGTGGTCGCCGTCCTCGGAGGCGAGGATCAGCGCCGAGGTGAGGTCGTCGCCCGGCTCGGCGCGCTTCGCGGCGACCGTCTCCGCCATGATCCCGGCCAGCTCGGTGAGCGTGGCGATGACCTCCGCGGGCGGGGTCTGCGTCGAGAAGAACTTCTCGAAGAGCTCCTTCAGGCGCGGCAGCCGGTCCTCCGCGATACCCATGAGTTCGGCCACGACGTACATCGGCAGCGGGTAGGCGAAGTCCGCCTTGAGGTCGACGACCTCGCCCTCCAGGCCGTCGAGCAGCCCTTCGGTCAGCTTGGTGATCCGCTCCCGCATCTGCTCCACGCGGCGCGGGGTGAGGGCCTGGGCGACCAGCGTGCGCATCCGCCGGTGGTCGGCGCCGTCCACGGTGAGCATCGAACGGCCCGGGTTGGCGAGCCCGATCAGCGGCCAGTCCGGGGCGATCTCGCCCCGCTGCCAGGCACCCCAGACGCCGATGTCCTTCACCAGCCGGGGGTCGGTCAGCAGTTTCTTGGCCTCGGCGTGGTGCGTGACCGCCCACACCGATACGCCGCCGGGCAGTTCGACGGCGGCGAGCGGGCCCGCGGCGCGCAGCGCGGCGCTCTCGGCCTCCAGGTCGGTGACGAAGGGGTCCAGGGCTATGCGGGTCTGTTCGGTGCCGGTGGTCATGCGGGGGTGCCTCCAGGGGCGGGGTGGGATGCGGTGTGTGCCCGGGGACAGCCCCCGGACCCCGGCCGGAGGGAGCAGGTCGGCCGGGTGCGCGCGAGGTTTCAGCGCGCGGGTACGGGGGTGAACGTCACCGGCAGTCGGGTCAGGCCCCGCAGCCACGGGGAGGGGCGCCTGGTCAGCGATTCGGCGGGTACGGCCAGGTCGATGTCCGGCAGCCGGTCCAGCACGACCTCGATGCCGGTCCGCGCGATGACCTCGGCGACCTCCTGGGCCGGGAACGGGCAGCGGTGCTCGCCGTGGCCGAAGGAGAAGTGGGCGCTGTTGCCGCCGGTGAGGGCGGAGCCGTCGGTGCGGACCTGGGGGTCGGCGTTGGCGCCCTGGAGGCCGAGCAGCAGCAGGTCGCCGGCGCGGACCCGGCGCCCGCCGAGCTGAGTGTCGCGGGAGGCCCAGCGGCCCGCCACGTTCTGGGTCGGGGTGTCCTCCCACAGGACCTCGTTCATGGCCTCGCCGACGCTGTGCCGACCGCCGAACAAGGAGGCGGCGAAACGTTCGTCCGTGAGCATCAGACGCAGCGAGTTGCCGATCCAGTCGGCGGTCGGCTGGTGGCCCGCGGCCATCATGACCATGAGGTCCTGGACGATCTCCTCGTCCGTGAAGCCGGACGGGTCGGCGAGCATGCGGGAGACGACGTCGTCCGCGGGCTCGTCCTTCCGGTCGGCCAGCAGCTGAGTCATCGACGCGGCCAGGTGCTGCTGCCCGGCGAGTGCGCCCTCACGTCCGTTGATCATGTCGTTGAGGGCGGTGACGAGACCGGGGCCCTGTTCGTCGGAGAAGCCGTAGAGGCGGGCGAGGACGCGTACGGGCAGCAGGGCCGCGTAGTCCTCGACGATGTCGGTCTCGCCCTTCGTGCACACCGCGTCGATGAGCTCGTCGGCGAACTTCTCCGCGTGGCTGCGCAGTTCGAAGGCGTCGACGGCTTCGAGCGCGTTGCTGATCATCGCGGCGCGTTCGCGATGGCGCTCGCCGACGGTGTACAGGATGGAGGGCTGCCTGCGGCCGATCATCGGGAGCAGCGGCCAGTCGTCGGGGATGCGGTCCCACTGGTTCCACAGCTCGGAGTCCCGGCTGAACAACTGCGGGTCGCCGGTGACCTGGTGCAGCTCGCGGTAGCCCAGCACCAGCCAGGCCGGGATGTCGCCGTCGAGCACGACGGGTGCGACCGCGCCGTGGTCGCGCCGCATCTCCCGGTACAACTCGGCCGGTTCGGTCTGGAACCGGGGGCCGCTCAGCGGCACGGGGGCGGGGGTCACAGGGCCGGCTCCGGTGAGTTCGGGGCGCCTTGCGCTGCGGCGCCGTGAGGGGCGTAGAGGGAGGCGAGGTGTTCGACCAGGGTGATCAGCACCCGCTTGGCGGACTCCCGGGAGCGGGCGTCGCAGTCGATCAGCGGCACGTGCGGGTCGAGGTCGAGCGCCTCGCGTATCTGCGCGGGGGTGTGCGTGGGCCCGCCGAAGTCGTTGCAGGCCACGATGAACGGGGTGCCGTGGTGCTCCAGCCGGTCGATGGCGTACCAGGAGGCGTCGATGCGCCGGGTGTCGACGAGGACGACCGCGCCGAGCGTGCCGGAGAACAGCCGGTCCCACAGGAACCAGAAGCGCTCCTGCCCGGGCGCGCCGAACAGGTACAGCACGTTGTGGGCGTCCAGGGTGATGCGGCCGAAGTCGAAGGCGACGGTGGTGGCGGACTTGCCGCGCACCTCGCTGATGTCGTCGACGGCGGCACCGGCCTGCGTCATCGTCTCCTCGGTGTTGAGGGGACGGATCTCGCTGACGGAGCGGACCAGGGTCGTCTTGCCGACGCCGAAGCCGCCGACGATCACGATCTTCAGGCCGTTGTCGGCCGACGCCTGAAGGGGTGTACGGGCGCTCGCGGGCGCGAGGGCCTCAGAGGTTACGGAGTCCAACGAGCACCTGCTCCAGGATGTCGGGATCGGGGAGACCTGAGGGGACCGCGGCGTGCGGATGGCGGGCGCTGACCCGGCCCGCGGCGAGCAGGTCGGCGAGCAGGATGCGGGTGATGGAGACCGGCAGCCGCAGCTCGGCGGCGATCTCGACGACCGCCGTCGGCCGCTCGCACAGCCGCAGGATCGCGGCGTGCTCGGACTGCATGCCCGCCACCGGGTCGCACTCGGCGACCACCAGGGTCACGAGGTCGAAGGGGGTGTCGGGCCCGGACCGGCTGCGCCCCCCCGTGAGGGTGTACAGCCGGTCGGGCGCGTCGTCCCTGCCCGGCCGGCTCATGACGTACGGGGCTGCGCGCTCAGGTGTTCGCCGAGTTGCTCCACGAGTTCGCTCATGTTGTGCCCGACCAGACCCGCGTCGGCGTCCTCGGCGGTGACGACGGCGAGGTGCGCGCCGTCGCCCGCCTCCACGATGAACAGGACCCCGCCGTAGAACTCGGCCATAGCCGAGCGCACGCCGCCGCTGCCGTCGCCGAACTCGACGGACGCCCCGTGGGACAGCGACTGGATGCCGGCGGCGATCGCGGCGAGCTGGTCGGCCTGGTCGACCGAGAGCTCGGGGGTGCGGCACAGCTTCAGGCCGTCGCGGGAGAGCACGAGCGCGTGCCGTGCGCCCGGGGTGCGCTCAAGGAGGCCCTCGATGAGCCAGGAGAGCTTCTCGTCGGCGGTGGTGGTGCCGGTCATGGGGTGGTGTCGCCTTCCGGGTGCGAGTGCGGGGTCGAGTGGGTGGTGGGGGACGCCGTCGGTGCGACCGTCTCGTCGCGTGCGGCGTTCTCGGGCCCGTCGGGTGGTACGTCGGCCGAGGGGCCCTCCCGCCGTGCGGCCTCCGCGGCGCCGGCCGCGGCGCCGCGCACCGCGTCGCGGAAGCTGCCGAAGCGGGCGACGGCCCGCGCCTTGGCCTCGTCGGGGGTACGGGGCTTCGGCTCGGCGGCCGGGGGAGTGGCGTGCGAGCGGCTGCGCTCGGCGTGCGCGAGGGTCCGGCCGCGGCGGCGCTTGGGCAGGCCGCCGGTCGACGGGGACGCCGCTTCGTGCCGGGGCGAGTCATGGGTGGGGACCGGGTCCGGGTCGAGGTCCACGACGGCGCGGGCGGCGGCGTACGACACCTCGGAGCGCGCGGTGACGGCGGGGCGCGGCGCCGGCGCGGGCTCGGCGGGCAGCGGTGCGGACGGCTGGATCAGCAGGTCCTGGGGGATGAGCACCAGGACGCCCGTGCCGCCGCGCGCGGAGGGCCGGAAGGACACCGTCAGGCCGTGCTTGCGGGCGAGCCGGCCGACCACGGCGAGGCCGAGCCGGGTACCGGTGAGGCCACCGAGCTCGGCGACGTCGCCGGACACGGCGCGTTCGGCGCGGCGCAGCTGGACGTCGCCCATGACCAGGCCGCTGTCCTCGACGGAGACGATGACGCCGGCCGGGACCTCCTCGACGTACACGTGGACCTCTGCGGTCGGCGGCGAGAAGTTCGCCGCGTTGTCGAGGAGTTCGGCGAGCGCGTGCATCACGCCCTCGGCGGCGTGCCCGGCGACGGCGGCCTCGCTCGCGGAGTGCACGCGCACCCGCTGGTAGCCGCTGATGCGGCCCATCGCGCCGCGCAGGATCGACTCCATGACGATCGGGCGGGCCCAGCGACGGCCGGAGCGCGCGCCGGTGAGGACGGCGACCGAGTCGGCGAGCCGGCCCGCCTGCGCGGTGCGGTGGTCGAGGTGGAGGAGGTCGGCGAGGACGTCCTCGTCGGAGTGCCTCTCCTCCATGCCGCGCAGGTCGGCGAGCATGCCGGTGGCCAGCGCCTGCATGCGGCCGGCCGCGTTGGCGGTCGCCGAGATCGCGGCGGCCCGGTCGCCCGAGGCCTGCCGGGCGCGCTGCACCAGCTGCGCGTTCTCGTCGGTGAGACGGGCCTGTTCGGCGGTGAGCCGTGCCTGCTCGTCGGCCAGTTGCTGCCGCTCAACGGCGAACTGCTCGGCGAGTTGCTCCCGTTCCGACGCGAACTCCTCGGTCAGCCGGATGCGTTCGCGGGCGGCGGCCTCGGCGAGACGGGTCCGCTCGCGTGCGGCGTCGTCGGCGAGGCGGGCCCGTTCCTGGTTGAACTCCTCGGTCAGCCGGGCCCTTTCCTGGAGGAGCCGTCCGGCGTCCTCGGTCACGGTGCCGAGGCGGCGGCGCGCCAGTTTCGCGCTCCGCACGGCGTGTGCGGCCACCGCGACGGCCGCGCAGAGCAGGACCGCGGCGGTGCCGGTGCCCCAGGCGAGCGGTGCGCGCGCCGAGTCGGGCGCCAGGGCGACCGCGCAGGCCACCGCGAGGGCGGCCGCGACGGCGGTGATCAGCGGAGCGGGCGCGACGGCGCGGAAAGTGGGTCGTTCGCCGTGGGTGAGAGGCGGGGTCATCAATCGGTCCTCGGTCGTCTTCTGGGGCGAGAACGTGTCCTCGGTCGTGTCCTGGGCGAGAAGCGACACCCGGTGCTCAACTTGCGATCACTATATGAGAGTTCGTGATCGCATTGGGAAGGTTCTGGGAGCGGTTTCAGGATCCGGGCGCAAAACGGGATGCGCGGAGCACCGGTGGCACCGATGCACGGCGGCATCCTGGGAGGCATGACGGATCTCGGGAAGCAGGGGACACCGGTACCGGCGACCGACGCCCGGGCACTGCGGGAAGGGCTGCGCCGGGCGGTCCGCGGCGAGGTCGACTTCGGCACCACCGCGCGGGCGCTGACCACCATGGACGCGTCCAACTACCGCCGCGTCCCGCTCGGCGTCGTGTCCCCGCGCGACGCCGACGACGTGGCGGCGGCGCTCGCCGTCTGCCGCGCGCACGGCGTCCCCGTCGTGGCCCGCGGCGGTGGCACGTCGATCGCCGGGCAGGCCACGGGCACCGGCGTGGTCCTCGACTTCACCCGGCACATGAACGCGATCGTCTCGCTCGACCCGGACTCCCGGACCGCCGTGGTCCAGCCCGGCGTCGTCCTCGACCGCCTCCAGGAGGCCGCCGCGCCCTACGGGCTGCGCTTCGGCCCCGACCCGTCGACGCACGGCCGCTGCACGCTCGGCGGAATGATCGGCAACAACTCGTGCGGATCGCACTCGGTGGCCTGGGGCACGACCGCGGACAGCGTGCGAGACCTGTCGGTGATCACCGCGCGGGGCGCGCGCCTGAGGCTCGGCCGGGACTGGGCGGGCGCGCCGGACGGGCTCCGGGACCTGGTGGACGGTGAACTCGCGCGCCTGCGCACCGGCTTCCCGGACCTGCCGCGCCGTATCTCCGGCTACGCGCTCGACGCCCTCCTGCCGGAGCGCGGTGCGGACGTCGCCCGGGCCTTCTGCGGTTCCGAGGGCACCTGGGGAGTGCTGACGGAAGCGGCCGTACGGCTCGTGGAGGACCCGCCCGCGCGGGCGCTGGCCGTGCTCGCCTACCCGGACGAGAGCGCGGCCGCACAGGCAGCGGCCGGGCTGCTGCCGCACGGGCCGCTGACCGTGGAGGGGATGGCCGCCGATCTGGTGCCGGCCGGGGCCGGGCTGCCGCGCGGCGGGGCCTGGCTGTTCGTGGAGACGGGCGGGGTGTCCGGCGGCGAGGCCCGCGCGCGGGCGGACGCGATCGTGCGGGCCGCCGACGTGACGGACGCCCTCGTGGTCACCGACGCGGCCGGGCAGCGCGCCCTGTGGCGCACCCGCGAGGACGCCAGCGGCACCGCGACCCGGATGCCGGACGGCAGCGAGGCCTGGCCCGGCTGGGAGGACTGTGCGGTGCCGCCCGCCCGGCTCGGCGCGTATCTGCGCGACTTCCGCGCCCTGCTGACGGCGTACGGTCTGCGCGGCACGCCGTACGGGCACTTCGGCGACGGCTGCATCCATGTGCGCATCGACTTCGACCTCGTCAGCACGGCGGGGGTGGCCCGCTTCAGGAGCTTCTCGCAGGAACTGGCCGAGGTGGTCGTCTCGCACGGCGGTTCCCTCTCCGGTGAGCACGGCGACGGGCAGGCGCGGGCGGAGCTGCTGCCCCGGATGTACGGCGCCGGCATGGTCGGGCTCTTCGAGCGGGCGAAGGACCTCTGGGACCCGGACGACCTGCTCAACCCCGGCATGCTCGTACGGCCGCACCGCCTCGACGAGAACCTGCGGTTCGCGGCGCTGCCGGGCCGGCCCGTGGACGTGGAGTTCGGGTATCCGGCCGACGGCGGGGACTTCTCGGCGGCGGTGCGCCGCTGTGTGGGTGTCGCCAAATGCCGGACGACCGGGGCGTCGGCGAACGGCGTCATGTGCCCCTCCTTCCGGGCGACCGGCGAGGAGGAGCACTCGACGCGCGGGCGCGCCCGGCTGCTGCACGAGATGCTCGCGGGCGAGGTCGTGACCGACGGATGGCGTTCCACCGAGGTCCGCGACGCGCTGGACCTGTGCCTGTCCTGCAAGGGCTGCCGGTCGGACTGCCCGGTCGGCGTCGACATGGCCACGTACAAGGCGGAGTTCCTCCACCACCACTACGCCGGGCGCCGCCGGCCCGCCGCGCACTACGCGATGGGCCGGCTGCCCGTGTGGCTCGCCGCGGTGTCCCGTACGCGTTCCGCCCGGCTGGTGAACGGCCTCGCCTCCGTACGTCCGTTCGTCGCCGTCGCCAAGCGGCTGGCCGGGATCGCGCCCGAGCGGGAGATCCCGCGGCTGGCGGCGGAGACGTTCAGCCGCTGGTGGACACGACGGTTCAGGGACCGGGTGAAGGCGTTCGTGCGCGCGCGGCGGCGGCCGGGAGCGCGACCGGCCTTCCCGGGGTTCGGCGGCACCGTCGTGGTGCTCTGGCCGGACACCTTCACCGAGCACCTGTCGCCGTCCGTGGGGCGGGCGGCCGTCCGCGTCCTGGAGGCGGCCGGGCTGACCGTCCTGCTGCCACCGACGAAGCGGATGACTCCCGGTCCGGCCGGGAAGCGCCGGCCGCGGCGGCCGGACGCGAGCGATCGGCCCGGGGGGCCGGGGATCGGGGCGCCCGGCGGGAGTGACCGGATCGGGTCGGGGGCTGGGGAGTTCGGGGGGAGTGACCGGATCGGGTCGGAGGCCGGGGCGTCCGGCGGGAGCGGAGGCCGGCCGCGGACCGGGGGCTCCGACGGGAGCGGAGACGGGCTCCGGACCCGGCGGGGGCCGGTCGGCGACGGAGTGACGCGCGGGCCGGCCGGCCTCTCGCTGCTTCTCGCACGCCGCCGCAGCCGCGTCTGCTGTGGGCTGACGTACGTCTCCACCGGACAGCTCGACCGGGCCCGGGCCGTGATGCGCCGCTCGCTCGACCTGATGGAGCCGTACCTGGAGGCGGAGGGCATCCCGGTCGTCGTCCTGGAGCCCAGCTGCGCCGCCGCCCTGCGCACCGACCTCCCGGAGCTGCTGCACGACGACCCTCGCGCGGCGCGGCTCGCGGCGTCGGTGGTGACGTTCGCCGAGGCCCTGGAGCGGCACGCCCCGGACTGGACCCCGCCCCGGCTGGACCGCCCGGTCGCCGGTCAGACCCACTGCCACCAGCACGCGGTGCTCGGCGACGCCGCCGACCGCCGGCTGCGCGAGGCGGCCGGGCTGACCGGCACCCTCGCGGGCGGCTGCTGCGGTCTGGCCGGCAACTTCGGCTTCGAGAGGGGCCACTACGAGGTGTCCAGGGCCTGCGCGGAGGAACAGCTCCTCCCGGCGGTGCGCGCGGCCACGGACGACACGCTGCTCCTCGCGGACGGCTTCTCCTGCCGCACCCAGCTGCGACAACTGGCGGACAGCGGGGCACGGCACCTCGCCGAGGCGCTGGCGGACGCACTGCCCGGCCACGGAGGAGATCCCGCGGCCGCAGCCTCTCCGCCGGATCCGGGCGGCTCGGGTCGCCCGTAACCCGACGCGGGCGACTCGGGGTCCGGGGCAGGCCGCGCGGGTCGCGACCGGAGTCGCCGGGATCCGGTCCGGGCCACCGGGGATCCCATGCGGGCCGCTCGGGTCGCGACCCGAGTCGCCCTGAACCCGAGTCGCCCTGAACTCGAGGCGGGCCACCCTGAACCCGCTGCGGACCGCCCGGCACCCGCCCCGGGCCGCCCCGCGCCCGAACCCGGCACCTTCGCACCCGCCCCGGGCCGCCCCGAACCGGACGGCGGCCGGGGTGCGGGCACGCGTGCCCCCGCGGCTGCCTAGGGGGCCCGGCGGGCGTCGCCATTCGCACCGTGGGACAGTTCCGTCATGGGTTCACACGCCTGACCAAGTCCATTACTCTGGACTGGTAAGTGCAGCGTGATGAACGATCCCGCGTCGATCCCCTGGAAGGTCCCGTGAACACCCCCAGCGCCGTCCCGTCCTCCCCGGCCTCGGTCGCACCCGCGATGGCTCCCGCGCCCGGTGCGCCCACGGCGGGCGGACCGGGCCGACGGGGCGCCCTCGGGCCCGTGGGACTGGTCCTCGCCGGCGGCATCTCCGTGCAGTTCGGCGGCGCCCTCGCGGTGAGTCTGATGCCGCGGGCCGGCGCGCTCGGCGTGGTGACCCTGCGGCTGCTGGTGGCGGCGGTCGTGCTGCTCGCGGTCTGCCGCCCCAAGATGCGCGGGCACTCGCGCGCCGACTGGGGGACCGTCGTCGTCTTCGGTCTGACGATGGCCGCGATGAACGGCCTCTTCTACCAGGCGGTCGACCGGATCCCTCTGGGCCCCGCCGTCACGCTCGAAGTGCTCGGCCCCCTCGCGCTCTCCGTGCTCGCCTCCCGGCGCGCCGTGAACCTGGTCTGGGCCGGCCTCGCGCTCGGCGGGGTGTTCCTGCTCGGCGGCGGAGGGTTCAGCAGCCTCGACCCGGCCGGTGTGGCCTTCGCACTCGGCGCCGGCGCCATGTGGGCGGCGTACATCGTCTTCAGCGCCCGTACGGGCAGGCGCTTCCCCCAGGCCGACGGGCTCGCCCTTGCCATGGTGGTCGCGGCGGTGGCCTTCCTGCCGCTGGGGATCGCCGAGTCCGGCCCGAAACTCCTCGTCCCCACCACGGTGGTGCTGGGCGCGGCGGTGGCCGTCCTCTCCTCGGTCCTGCCCTACACACTCGAACTCCTCGCCCTGCGGCGGCTGCCCGCCTCCACCTTCGCCATCCTCATGAGTCTCGAACCGGCCGTCGCCGCCACCGCGGGCTTCCTCGTCCTCGGTCAGGCCCTGTCGGTCACCCAGTCCCTGGCGATCGCCCTGGTCATCGCGGCGAGCATGGGGGCGGTACGGACGCAGGTGGGCCGCGGGAGGGCCAAGGGGCTGGAGCAGGAGCCGCTGCCGGCGGCCGGGGGGTCCGCGGGCTGAGCGTCCCGCGGCGCGCCGGTTCAGCTCGTGCGCCGCGAAGGACCCGGACTGCCGGACCGCCGCTCGTGCTCGCCGAACCACAGGTGCGGCGCCCGCGCATGGGCCGACGCGGCCAATGCGCGTCCCCAGCGGCGGCCGGAGTACGTCGGGATCCCGATCCGGTAGCGGCGCTCGGGCAGGCCGGGGCGCAGCGGCTCGTCCCGCACGACGAGCGGCCGGAGCACGGGGTCGTCGGCGTCGACGTCGCCGTACGGGCACAGTTCGAGGCTCATGACCTTCCGGCCCGCTCTCGCGCTGCCCTTGTGCGCCCAGTAGAGGCCGACGCCGGCGAGCGACTGCCACGGCACCGCCGCGTACCGCTCGGGGCTGTGCCACCACCACACGCCGTACGCGTCGAAGGCGAGCAGGGTCCGGCGCCCCGCCCACAGCGCGTAGGACATCAGCGCCCCCAGTCCGCCCCAGAACAGCAGCCACACCACGGCGAAGACCCACCGTCCGGCGCCCGCCCCGTCCTGCGCCGCGGTGACGGCCAAAGGGAGCGGGGCGAGGCACAGGGCGATCAGCGTGCCGGGCAGTCCGGTCCGCAGCCGCCGCATGCCGAAGCGGTGGACGGTGGCGTCGGGACCGGGACGGGAGGGGGTGGGAAGCATGGCGGCAGAGCGTATCCGGGTGACCTGATCACGACAAACTCCCCGCTTCGTACCGGATTCCCGCGCGCGCTCCGGCCGTTACGCCCGCCGCGGCCGCGAGAATTAATGCAAGCATGCTTGCTTGTTTCTGTGGTCGCTGACATGCTCCGGGGCACACAACGTCGTGCCCCGAGGGAGCGCATCGTGTCCGACGCGTCGTCAGTGATCGACGATCTGCAGCAGGAGAGCGAGGAACTCGACCGGCTGGTCGGGGAGTTGGAAGCGGACCGGTGGGCACTCGACACACCCGCCGCGGGGTGGACCGTCGCCCACCAGATCGCCCACCTCGCCTGGACCGACCACTCCGCACTGCTCGCCGTCACGGACGCGGACGCCTTCCACGCTTTGGTCGAGAAGGCGCTCGCGGCCCCCGACTCGTTCGTGGACCAGGGGGCCGAGGACGGTGCCCGGCTCGCGCCCGCCGACCTGCTCGCACGGTGGCGGGACGGCCGGACCGCGCTCGACCGCGCCCTGCGCGAGGCCCCGGCCGGCGCCCGCTTCCCCTGGTACGGGCCGCCCATGTCCACCGCCTCCATGGCCACCGGCCGGCTCATGGAGACCTGGGCCCACGGCCAGGACGTCGCCGACGCGCTCGGCGTGGTCCGCGCCCCCACCGACCGGCTGTGGCACGTGGTCCGCATCGGCGTCCGGGCACGGAACTTCGCGTTCGGCGCCCGCGGACTGCCCGCCCCCGCCGAAGAGTTCCGGGTGGAAGTCACCGCGCCCTCCGGCGCCTTGTGGACCTACGGCCCCGAGGACGCGGCCCAGCGCGTCACCGGTCCCGCCTTCGACTTCTGCCTCCTGGTCACCCAGCGCGCCCACCGCGCCGACCTCGCGCTGCGCGCCGACGGCACCGACGCCGACCGCTGGCTCGACATCGCCCAGGCCTTCGCGGGCCCGCCCGGCACCGGCCGCGCGCCGCGGGAGACGGCCCGGTGAGCGCCCCGGCAGCCCCGCTCCGCATCGGCAACGCCTCCGGTTTCTACGGCGACCGCTTCGACGCCGTGCGCGAGATGCTCACCGGCGGCGAACTGGACGTCCTGACCGGCGACTACCTCGCCGAGCTGACCATGCTCATCTTGGGCAGGGACCGCCTCAAGGACCCGGCCGCCGGCTACGCCCGCACGTTCCTGCGGCAGTTGGAGGACTGCCTCGGCCTCGCCCACGAGCGCGGCGTGCGCATCGTCACCAATGCAGGGGGGCTCAACCCCGCCGGACTCGCCGACGCCGTACGGCAGCTGGCGGACCGGCTGGGCATCCCGGTGCGCGTCGCCCACGTCGAGGGCGACGACCTCACCGCGGAACATCCCGGCAGTCTGGCCGCGCACGCCTACCTCGGCGGCTTCGGCATCACCGCCTGCCTGCGGGAGGGCGCGGACGTCGTGGTCACCGGGCGGGTGACCGACGCGGCCCTGGTCACCGGGCCGGCCGCAGCCCACTTCGGGTGGGGGCCCACGGACCACGACCGGCTCGCGGGCGCCGTCGTCGCCGGCCACGTGCTGGAGTGCGGGACCCAGGCCACCGGCGGCAACTACGCGTTCTTCCGGGACGGCGACGTGCGCCGGCCCGGCTTCCCGCTGGCGGAACTCCACGAGGACGGCAGCTGCGTCATCACCAAGCACGACGGCACCGGCGGCTTCGTCGACGTCGGCACGATCACCGCGCAACTGCTCTACGAGACGGGCGGCGCCCGGTACGCGGGACCCGACGTCACGGCCCGGCTGGACACCGTACGGCTCGGCCCGGACGGCCCCGACCGCGTCCGGATCGAGGGCGTGCGCGGCGAGGCGCCGCCACCGACCCTCAAGGTCGGCCTCAACAAGCTCGGCGGCTTCCGCAACGAGGTCGTCTTCGTCCTCACCGGACTCGACGTCGAGGACAAGGCCGCGCTCGTCCGCGAGCAGATGACGGACGCGCTCGCCAAGTCGCCGCCCGCCCAGGTGCGGTGGGAACTGGCCCGTACCGACCGGTCCGACGCGGACACCGAGGAGACGGCGAGCGCGCTGCTGCGGCTCGTCGTGCGGGACCCCGATCAGCAGACCGTCGGGCGCGCGCTGAGCGGCGCGGCCATCGAGCTGGCGCTCGCCAGCTACCCCGGCTTCCACGTGGTGGCGCCCCCCGGCAAGGGTGCCCCCTACGGCGTCTTCGAGGCCGTGCACGTTCCCCAGGCGGCCGTCGCCCACGCGGCCGTCCTGGACGACGGGCGCAGGATCCCGGTGCCCTGCGCGCCGGACACCCGCGTCCTCGACGAGGTCCCGGACCCCGTCCTGCCCGACCCCCTGCCGCCGGGGCCGACGCGCCGCGCGCCGCTCGGCCGGGTCGCCGGCGCCCGCAGCGGGGACAAGGGCGGCAACGCCAACGTGGGCGTGTGGGCGCGCACGGACGACGCCTGGCGCTGGCTGGCCCACGAGCTGACGGCCGACCGGTTCCGGCAGCTGATGCCCGAGAGCGCCCCGCTGACCGTCGTCCGGCACGTCCTGCCCAACCTGCGCGCCCTCAACTTCGTCGTCGAGGGGATCCTCGGCGAGGGCGTCGCCTCCCAGGCCCGCTTCGATCCCCAGGCCAAGGCCCTGGGCGAATGGCTCCGCTCCCGTCACCTGGACATTCCGGAGAGCCTCCTGTGACCGTCCTTCCCACGGCGCTCGACACCAAGAGCCCCGAGTACGCGGCCCACCGCGAGGCGATGGCCGCCAAGCTCGCCGAACTGGAGGGCGAGCACGCCAAGGCCCTCGCGGGCGGGGGTGAGAAGTACGTCGCCCGGCACCGCGCGCGCGGCAAGCTGCTCGCACGCGAACGCATCGAGCTGCTGCTGGACCCGGACACCCCCTTCCTGGAGCTGTCGCCGCTGGCGGCCTGGGGCAGCGAGTACACGGTCGGCGCCTCCCTCGTCACCGGCATCGGCGTGGTCGAGGGGGTCGAGTGCCTGATCACGGCGAACGACCCGACCGTGCGCGGCGGCGCCAGCAACCCGTGGAGCCTGAAGAAGGCCCTGCGGGCCAACGACATCGCGCTCGCCAACCGGCTGCCCTGCATCAGCCTCGTCGAGTCGGGCGGCGCCGATCTGCCCTCGCAGAAGGAGATCTTCATCCCCGGGGGCGCGATCTTCCGCGACCTCACCCGGCTGTCGGCGGCGGGGATCCCCACCGTGGCGGTCGTCTTCGGGAACTCCACCGCGGGCGGCGCGTACGTCCCCGGCATGTCCGACCACGTGATCATGGTCAAGGAGCGGGCCAAGGTCTTCCTCGGCGGGCCGCCGCTGGTGAAGATGGCCACGGGCGAGGAGAGCGACGACGAGTCCCTGGGCGGCGCCGAGATGCACGCGCGCGTGTCGGGACTCGCGGACTACTTCGCCGTCGACGAGGAGGACGCGCTGCGGCAGGCCCGTCGCGTGGTCGCCCGCCTCAATCACCGCAAGGCGTACCGCGATCCGGGCCCGGCCACCCCGCCCAAGTACGACGAGGACGAACTGCTCGGGATCGTTCCCGGCGACCTCAAGCACCCCTTCGACCCGCGCGAGGTGATCGCCCGGATCGTCGACGGCTCGGACTTCGACGAGTTCAAGCCCCGCTACGGGACCAGCCTGACGACCGGCTGGGCCGCCCTGCACGGGTACCCCGTCGGCATCCTCGCCAACGCCCAGGGCGTGCTCTTCAGCGCCGAGTCCCAGAAGGCCGCCCAGTTCATCCAGCTCGCCAACCAGCGCGACATCCCGCTGCTGTTCCTGCACAACACCACCGGCTACATGGTCGGCAAGGAGTACGAGCAGGGCGGCATCGTCAAGCACGGCGCCATGATGATCAACGCGGTGAGCAACTCCCGGGTCCCGCACCTGTCGGTGCTCATGGGGGCGTCGTACGGAGCCGGGCACTACGGCATGTGCGGGCGCGCCTACGACCCGCGCTTCCTGTTCGCCTGGCCGAGCGCCAAGTCGGCGGTCATGGGCCCGCAGCAGCTCGCGGGCGTCCTGTCCATCGTCGCCCGGCAGTCGGCCGCGGCGAAGGGACGGCCGTACGACGACGAGGCCGACGCGGCGCTGCGCGCCATGGTGGAGCAGCAGATCGAGTCCGAGTCGCTGCCGATGTTCCTGTCCGGCCGGCTGTACGACGACGGGGTCATCGACCCGCGCGACACCCGCACCGTCCTCGGCATGTGCCTGTCCGCGATCCACACGGCGCCCTACGAGGGCGTGCGCGGTGGCTTCGGCGTCTTCCGGATGTGAGGTCCCTCCAGTGATCAGCTCAGTCCTTGTCGCCAACCGGGGCGAGATCGCCTGCCGTGTCTTCCGCACCTGCGGGGAACTCGGGATCCGGACCGTCGCCGTGTACTCCGACGCCGACGAGAACGCCCGGCACACACGCATGGCGGACGCGGCGGTGCGGCTGCCGGGCGCGGCCCCGGCACAGACGTATCTGCGCGCCGACCTGATCGTGAAGGCGGCGCTGAACGCGGGCGCGGACGCCGTGCACCCCGGTTACGGCTTCCTCTCCGAGAACGCCGACTTCGCGCGCGCCGTCCTCGACGCCGGCCTCGTGTGGATCGGACCGCCGCCCGGGGCGATCGAGGCGATGGCCTCCAAGACCCGCGCCAAGCAGCTGATGGGCATCGAACCCCTCGCGTCCGTGACGGACGGCGACCTGCCCGTGCTGGTGAAGGCCGCCGCGGGCGGCGGAGGACGCGGCATGCGGATCGTGCGGGACCTGGCCGACCTGGACGCGGAACTGGCGGCGGCACGCGCCGAGGCACTGAGCGCGTTCGGCGACGGCGAGGTCTTCGTCGAGCCGTACGTGGAAGGCGGCCGGCACGTCGAGGTGCAGGTCCTCGCCGACACGCACGGCACGGTGTGGGCGCTCGGCACCCGCGACTGCTCCCTCCAGCGCCGTCACCAGAAGGTCGTCGAGGAGGCGCCGGCGCCGGGCCTGGGCGACGAGCTCGCCGCCGAGCTGCACGCGTCGGCCGTGCGCGCCGCCCGCGCCGTCGACTACGTGGGCGCCGGGACGGTCGAGTTCCTGGTCGCGGACGGGCGGGCGCACTTCTTGGAGATGAACACCCGCCTCCAGGTGGAACACCCGGTGACGGAGGCCGTGTTCGGCATCGACCTGGTGGCCCTGCAGATCCGGGTCGCCGAGGGCGGCGCCCTGGAGGACGAGCCGCCCCGGGCGCGGGGGCACGCGGTCGAGGCCCGCCTGTACGCGGAGGACCCGGCACGCTCCTGGGCCCCGCAGACCGGGGTCCTGCACCGCCTCGCCGTCCCGGACGGCGTCCGCCTGGACACCGGGTACGCCGACGGCGCCGAGATCGGCATCCACTACGACCCGATGCTCGCCAAGGCGGTCGCCCATGCCCCCACGCGCGCCGAGGCCGTGCGGAAACTGGCGGGCGCCCTGGAGCGGGCGACCGTGCACGGCCCGGTCACCAACCGGGACCTCCTCGTCCGCTCCCTGCGGCACCCGGAGTTCGCCGAGGCCCGCATGGACACCGGGTTCTACGACCGTCATCTGGACGAGCTGACCGAGCCCGCCCCCGACCCGTACGCGCCGCTGGCCGCGGCGCTCGCCGACGCGCACGGCCGGTCCCGGTTCGGCGGCTGGCGCAACGTGGCCTCGCAGCCGCAGGTCAAGCGTTACCTGATGGCCGGCACCGAGCACGAGGCGCGCTACCGCCACACCCGCGAGGGCCTCGCGGCCGACGGGGTGCGCGTGGTGCGCGCCGACGACTCTCTCGTCGTCCTCGAAGTCGACGGTGTGCGGCGGGACTTCGCGATCGCGCGCCACGGCGACCAGGTCTTCGTGAACGCCACCGCGCTGACCGCGCTGCCGCGCTTCCGGGACCCCACCGCCCAGCAGGACCCGGGCTCGCTGCTCGCACCCATGCCCGGAACCGTCGTACGCGTCGCCGAGAACCTGGCCGTCGGCGCCTTCGTACGGGCCGGGGAAGCGCTGCTGTGGCTGGAGGCGATGAAGATGGAGCACAAGATCTCCGCGCCCGCCGCGGGCACGCTCACGGCCCTGCACGCGGCCCCCGGCCGGCAGGTCGAGGTGGGCGCGCTGCTCGCGGTCGTGCAGCCGGCCCCGCAGGACGACACCCCGTGAACGCCCCGGTGCGGCGGCCCGCGCCGCCGCATCGCGCGCGACCCGCCCGGACCGCGTGACCCGTCATGAACCAGCCGTACTTTCCGTCTTCAGGAGGCTCCATGAGTTCCGCCGTCGAGACCGAAGAGCACAAGGCACTCCGTTCCGCCGTGGCCGCCCTGGGCGCGCGCTACGGCCGCGACTACCTCGCCAAGGTCGTCGCCGACGGGGGGCACCCGGACGAACTCTGGTCCGAGGCGGCCAAGCTCGGCTACCTCGGCGTGAACCTGCCCGAGGAGTACGGCGGCGGGGGCGGTGGCATAGCCGAACTCTCCATCGTCCTGGAGGAGCTGGGCGCCGCCGGCTGCCCCCTGCTGATGATGGTCGTCTCGCCCGCCATCTGCGGCACCGTCATCGCACGGTTCGGCACCGAGGAGCAGAAGCGGCGGTGGCTGCCCGGACTCGCCGACGGCACCCGCACGATGGCCTTCGGCATCACCGAGCCCGACGCGGGCTCCAACTCGCACCGGATCACCACCACGGCCCGCCGGGACGGCACCGACTGGGTTCTCACCGGCCGGAAGGTGTTCGTCTCGGGCGTCGACATCGCCGACGCGACGCTCATCGTGGGCCGCACGGAGGACGCGCGGACGGGCAGCCTGAAGCCCTGCCTGTTCATCGTTCCACGGGACGCGGAGGGCTTCGGCCGCCGGCCCATCGACATGGAACTGCACGGCGCGGAGAAGCAGTTCGAGCTGACCCTGGACGACGTGCGGCTGCCCGCCGACGCGCTCGTCGGCGACGAGGACGCCGGCCTGCTCCAGCTCTTCGCCGGCCTCAACCCCGAGCGGGTGATGACGGCCGCGTTCGCGATCGGCATGGGCCGGTACGCCCTCGCCAAGGCCGTCGGGTACGCGCGCGAGCGCACCGTGTGGAAGGCGCCCATCGGCGCCCACCAGGCCATCGCGCACCCCCTGGCGCAGTCCCACATCGAACTCGAACTGGCCCGCCTGATGATGCAGAAGGCGGCGTACCTGTACGACCGTGGGGACGACGTGGCGGCCGGAGAGGCGGCGAACATGGCCAAGTACGCGGCCGGAGAGGCCTGCGTACGGGCCGTCGACCAGGCCGTCCACACCCTCGGCGGCAACGGCCTCACCCGTGAGTTCGGCCTCGCCTCCCTGATCACGGCCTCGCGCGTGTCTCGCATCGCGCCGGTGAGCAGGGAGATGATTCTCAACTACGTCTCCCACCAGACCCTGGGTCTGCCCAAGTCGTACTAGGACCTGGCGAGCCGCTCTAGGAGGAACCGTGTTCCGCAGCGAGTACGCAGACGTCCCGGCCGTCGAGCAACCCATCCACGAGGCCGTCCTCGGCGGGGCCGCCGAGCGCGGCGACACGCCCGCGCTCGTCGACGGTGTCGACGGCACCACGCTCACCTACGGCCAACTCGACCACTTCCACCGCAGGCTGGCCGCCGCGTTCGCCGAGGCCGGCGTCCGCAAGGGCGACGTGCTGGCCCTGCACAGCCCCAACACCATCGCCTTCCCCACGGCGTTCTACGCGGCCACGCGTGCGGGGGCCTCGGTCACCACCGTGCACCCGCTCGCCACGGCCGAGGAGTTCGCCAAGCAGCTGCGGGACAGCGCGGCGAGCTGGATCGTGACCGTGTCCCCGCTCCTGGAGACCGCCCGCCAGGCGGCCGAACTCGTGGGCGGGATACGGGAGATCTTCGTCTGCGACCAGGCGCCGGGGCACCGTTCGCTGATCGAGCTGCTCGGCAGCACGGCGCCTGAGCCCCAGGTGGACATCGACCCCGCCGAGGACGTCGCGGCACTGCCGTACTCCTCGGGCACGACGGGCGTCCCCAAGGGCGTGATGCTCACCCACCGGTCCATCGCCACCAACCTCGCACAGCTCTCGCCGTGCATGCCGATGGGCCCCGGCGACCGCATCCTCGCCGTGCTGCCCTTCTTCCACATCTACGGCCTGACCGCCCTCATGAACGCGCCCCTGAGGCAGGGCGCCACCGTCGTCGTGCTGCCGCGCTTCGACCTGGACACCTTCCTCGCGGCCATCCAGAAGCACCACATCACCGGTCTGTACGTGGCCCCGCCGATCGTCCTGGCCCTCGCCAAGCACCCGGCCGTCGCGCAGTACGACCTGTCGTCCCTGAAATACATCATCTGCTCGGCCGCGCCGCTGGACGCCGCCCTGGCCACCGCCTGCTCGCAGCGGCTCGGACTGCCGCCCGTCGGCCAGGCGTACGGCATGACGGAACTGTCGCCCGGCACGCACGTCGTCCCGCTCGACGCCGCGAACCCGCCTCCCGGGACCGTCGGCAAGCTGATAGCCGGCACCGAGATGCGGATCGTCTCCCTGGACGACCCCGGCAAGGACCTGGGCGTCGGCGAGGCCGGCGAGATCACCATCCGCGGACCCCAGGTCATGAAGGGCTACCTCGGGCGCCCCGACGCCACCGCCGCGATGATCGACGCGGACGGCTGGCTGCGCACCGGGGACGTCGGCCATGTCGACGCCGACGGCTGGCTCTTCGTCGTCGACCGCGTCAAGGAACTCATCAAGTACAAGGGCTTCCAGGTCGCGCCCGCCGAACTGGAGGCGCTGCTGCTCACCCACCCCGGCATCGCCGACGCCGCCGTCATAGGGGTCTACAACGAAGACAACAACGAAGTCCCGCACGCCTTCGTGGTGCGCCAGCCGTCCGCACCGGACCTCACCGAGGGAGAGGTCATGATGCACGTCGCCGAACGCGTCGCCCCGTACAAGCGGGTCCGCATGGTCACCTTCGTCGACGGGGTCCCCCGGGCCGCCTCCGGGAAGATCCTGCGCCGTCAGCTGCGGAGCCTTTCATGACCGTCGTGCACGCGGCACACGACCGCGCCGTCACCACGCTGACCCTCGACTCGCCCGCCAACCGCAACGCCCTGTCGGCCGTCCTCGTGGGCGAACTCGCCGACGCGCTCACCCGGTGCGGCAAGGACGACGGCGTGCGCGCCGTCGTCCTCACCCACACCGGGAACACCTTCTGCGCGGGCGCCGACCTGCGCGACCCGCCGCACCCGGACGCCCTCGTCGGACTGCTGCGGCAGATCGTCGAGCTGCGCAAGCCCGTGGTGGCCCGGGTGACCGGCCATGTGCGGGCGGGCGGGCTCGGCCTGCTCGGTGCCTGCGACATCGCGGTCGCGGGGGAGGGAGCGAGCTTCGCCTTCACGGAGGTGCGCATCGGCGTCGCACCCGCCGTGATCTCCCTCACCCTGCTGCCTCGCACCGACCCGCGCGCTCTCGCCCGGCACTACCTCACCGGCGAACGCTTCGACGCCGCCGAGGCCGTCCGCACCGGTCTGCTGACGGCCACCGGCCCCGACGCCGACGAGGTGCTCGCCCCGGTCCTCGATGGTGTGCGCCGGTCCTCGCCCCAAGCTCTCGCCGAGACCAAGGCGCTGCTCACGGCTAAGGTGCTGGAGACCTTCGACCGGGACGCGGCCGGGCTGACCGCGCTCTCGGCCCGGCTGTTCTCCTCCGCGCAGGCCGCCGAGGGGATGACCGCCTTCCTCGAACGACGGGATGCCGCATGGGTGGTGTGAGCACGACGGAACACGTCGGGCGTCTTCCGCATGTCCCCAAGCAGGACCGCAGCCGGGCCACCCGGCAGCGGCTCCTGGAAGCCGCCGTGGCCTGCCTCGCCGAACACGGCTGGGCGGGCTCCACGGTCTCCGTCGTCGCCGAGCGCGCCGGGGTCTCCCGGGGCGCCGCCCAGCACCACTTCCCCACCCGCGAGGACCTGTTCACCGCGGCCGTCGAGTACGTCGCCGAGGAACGCTCCACCGCCCTGCGCGCCCTCTTCCCCGACGGCGCCGCCGACCGCCGGGTCGTGGTGGCCGCCCTCGTCGACCTCTACACCGGGCCGCTCTTCCGCGCCGCCCTGCACCTGTGGGTCGCCGCCTCGAACGAGGACCAGCTGCGGACGCGGGTCACCGAGCTGGAGGCCCGCGTCGGCCGTGAGAGCCATCGCATCGCGGTCGACCTGCTGGACGCCGACGAGTCCCGGCCGGGCGTGCGCGAGACGGTGCAGGGCCTGCTCGACATGGCCCGCGGTCTCGGCCTCGCCAACCTCCTCACCGACGACGGGGCCCGGCGGGCGCGGGTGGTGGAGCAGTGGGGAGCACTGATGGACCAGGCACTGGACTGAGGCCGCGGGCCGGAGCCCCGGGCCCCGCCCGTCCCTCAGGGGCTGAGGCGCTCCACCCGCCAGCTGCCGTCCGGTTCGGTCACGTAGCGGAGCCGGTCGTGGAGCCGGTTCTCACGGCCCTGCCAGAACTCGACGGCCTGCGGGGCGACGCGGAAACCGCCCCAGTTGGGCGGCACCGGGACCTGCTCGCCCTCCGGGTACCGGGCACTCAACTGCGCGTAGGAGGACTCCAGTTCGTCCCGCGCGGCGATGACCGAGGACTGCTCGCTGGCCCAGGCGCCGAGCTGCGAGCCGTGCGGGCGGGTGCGGAAGTACGCCGCGGTCTCGTCCCGGGCGGTGCGCCGCGCCGTGCCGGTGACGATCACCTGCCGGGCCATGGGGTGCCACGGGAAGAGCAGCGAGACGTACGGGTTCTCGGCCAGCTCGCGGGCCTTGCGCGAGCCGTAGTTGGTGTAGAAGACGAAGCCCTGCTCGTCGTACTGCTTGAGCAGCACGGTGCGGGAGCTCGGCCGGCCGTCGGCGTCCGCCGTCGCGACGACCATCGCGTTCGGTTCGTGCACGAAGCCGTGCACCGCCGCCTGCGCGGCCTGCCTGAACCAGTGGCCGAACTGATCCATGGGGTGTGCCGCGAGATCGTCCTCGGTGAGGCCCTCGGCGCGGTAGTGCGCGCGCATCGCGGCGGGGTCGACGGCCAGTTCCTCCTCGGCGGCATCTGCGGCTTCGGCGGCACGCTGGACGAGGGGTTCGGCGGCGGAGTCGTCCGGGAAACGATCGTTCACGCGGTCATCTTGCCGTATACGCGGCCCTCCCCGGAGAGGAGTGTGGTTCATCACTGCGTGGCACTGAGTGCCGCACACTCTCCCCAAAGGTGGCACCCGGGGATATCGTGCTGCTGCCGTTCCGGTTGGATGACCGCCAGCCGCACGGGGCATCACCGGGGTGAGACCGCTTCGGACCGCGAGTCGCAGAGGGCTGTTCGGACGATTTCCGAGATCTTTCGGGAATTGCCCGGAGTCTTCGCCGCCGACCGTGGAACCGGACCGGCCGGTCGAACGACCATCGGCCGTCGCCCTGTCGTCCACGCCTGACACATGGTCGCGCGAACCCACGTACAGCCAGTACGTGCCGTACACCCCACAACGCCATCTGTCGCACACGTCACGAGGAGCCGCCTGATGTCCGACTTCGTACCCGGACTCGAAGGAGTCGTCGCGTTCGAAACGGAGATCGCCGAACCGGACAAGGAGGGCGGCGCACTCCGGTACCGGGGCGTCGACATCGAGGACCTGGTCGGGCACGTCTCGTTCGGGAACGTGTGGGGTCTCCTCGTCGACGGCGCCTTCAACCCCGGCCTGCCGCCCGCCGAGCCGTTCCCCATTCCCGTCCACTCCGGCGACATCCGCGTCGACGTGCAGTCCGCGCTCGCGATGCTCGCCCCCGTCTGGGGCCTCAAGCCCCTCCTCGACATCGACGAGGAGCAGGCCCGCGACGACCTCGCCCGGGCCGCCGTCATGGCGCTGTCGTACGTCGCCCAGTCCGCCCGCGGCCAGGGCCTGCCCATGGTCCCGCAGAGCGAGATCGACAAGGCCCACTCCGTGGTCGAGCGGTTCATGATCCGCTGGCGCGGCGAGCCCGACCCCAAGCACGTGGCGGCCGTGGACGCCTACTGGACGTCGGCGGCGGAGCACGGCATGAACGCCTCCACCTTCACGGCCCGCGTCATCGCGTCCACCGGCGCGGACGTGGCGGCGGCGCTCTCCGGAGCGGTCGGCGCGATGTCCGGGCCGCTGCACGGCGGCGCGCCCTCCCGCGTCCTCGGCATGATCGAGGAGATCGAACGCACCGGGGACGCCGAGGCCTACGTCAAGCAGGCCCTCGACAGGGGCGAGCGCCTGATGGGCTTCGGCCACCGGGTGTACCGCGCCGAAGACCCCCGCGCGCGGGTGCTCCGGCGCACCGCACGCGAGCTCGGTGCCCCGCGCTTCGAGATCGCCGAGGCCCTGGAGAAGGCGGCGCTCGCCGAGCTCCACGCCCGCCGCCCGGACCGCGTCCTGGCGACGAACGTCGAGTTCTGGGCCGCCATCATGCTCGACTTCGCCGAGGTCCCGGCGCACATGTTCACCTCGATGTTCACGTGCGCCCGTACCGCCGGCTGGTCGGCGCACATCCTGGAGCAGAAGCGCACGGGCCGCCTGGTGCGCCCCTCCGCGCGCTACGTGGGCCCTGCCGCGCGCGGCCCGCAGGAGATCGTCGGATACGAGGACATCGCGCACTGACGAGCGCCGGGTCCCACTCGCACGCCGGTCGTCACGCGGGGGTGAGCAGCCCCGCGTGATGCCGGGCGGCGACCAGCGGGTGGGCGCGCAGCTTCCCCTTCAGCTCGTTGAAGCCGTACTCCGCGAAGAGCGGGTTGTCCGGATCCGTCGTCACGCCGGGGGCGGCGGACGCGTACGGGAAGGGCAGCGGCTCGATCCGGGCGTCCAGCCGGGGGTTGTAGAAGAACGGCACCGAGAACCGCTCGGTGGCCCCGGGGGGACTCACCACCCGGTGGTTGGTGGCCAGCAGGTACCCGTTCGTGGCCACCTCCAGCAGCTCACCCAGGTTGACGACGAAGGCACCCGGCAGCGGCGGCACGTCGTGGAACAGCCCGTCCTCCCGCTGCACCTGGAGCCCGCCCACCTGGTCCTGGAGCAGCAGCGTCAGGAAGCCGTAGTCCTTGTGCGCGCCGACCCCCTGGTCGGCGCCTTCCCCGGCGTTGCCGGGGTAGCGCACCAGTTTCAGGTGCGGATGCGCCCGCTGCCCGAAGACCGGATCGTAGAAGCCGGCCGGAGCCCCGATCGCGGTCAGCAGCTCGCGCAGCAGCCGCTCGGCGACCGAGCTGAGCCGGTCGATCCAGGCGAGCGCCGCGGTGCGCAGTTCGGGCAGCGCGGCGGGCCACTGGTTCGGGCCCTCCAGCCACCAGTAGGCGGGCTCGCCGGGGCCCGGCACGTGCGGGGCCCGCTCGGCCCCTATGTCCAGCTGGTCACGCCAGTCCCGGCTGCCGCCCGTGCGCTCGTCGCCGGTGCGGGTGTAGCCGCGGAAGTGCGGCGAGTTCACGTTGTCGAGGGCGAGCCGGTCGGTCTCGGGGAGGGCGAAGAACCGGTGCATCGCCCGCAGCAGCGCGCCGGTCTCCTGCTCGCTCACCCCGTGCCCGACGAGCTGGAAGAAGCCCACGTCGTGGGCTGCGCTGTGCAGCTGCGCGTGCAGCAGGGCGCGGGCATGGGGTCCGCGGTCGGCCGCGGACAGATCGATGATCGGAAGCTGCCGGGAGCCGTGCTGCGGCCCGGGCAGGCGGTGGTTCGGGGAAGACGTGTACGTCGTCATGAGGTGCGTCCGCAGGGTGTACGGGTGCCCGGGCGGCCGCCGGGGGTGGGGCGGGGGGCCACGGGTGCCAGACGGAAGAGGAGGCCGTGCGAAGAGGGGCTGGGTCAGGCAGAGCGCCGACAGCCCATGCTCGTGACGCGCACGAAGTCCACGTGGCGGCGTCGAACGAGCATCGGAAGCATGGCCCAAGAGTACTGCGGGCCTTCGGATACGAGTGTGTCCCGCCTCACACCCCGTGAAATCACCCGCGGACGGGTACGGAGCGCGGGTCCGGCGGTCCCGCGGACGAGGGTGCCGGGCGGGGAACGCCCCGTGAAACGCAGACGACCTGTGGGCTCGGGTCCCTCCGCCTCGCGGCGAAGGAGCCGGCCGGACGTACCGGCGAGCCCACAGGTCGGGTGACTGCTTGGGATTGGGGCCGGCTGCACGCTCGATTCACGTGCTGGTCCGGCACCGCACTGGATGTGGTGACGGGCCGCTAGCCCGCAGCCACCTCACGCGTCCGGTTTCCATACATCTGCCGAACCACCTCCCTTCTCGTGTGCACCACACACTAGGAACCGATCCCGCACGCTTCAACCGTTTTTCTGGAAAGTATCCGCGGCACCCGTGCGGGGCGTTCCCGCAGGCCCGGTGCGGTGGCCGGGAAGGTCATGGGTTTCTGGGGCGGGCGGGACGGAAATCCGGCGTACAACGATTTCGTCCAATCTTTGGGGAAGGTGATGTGGGCTGGGTCACGTTCGAGTTGAATGATTGCCAGTGAGTGAACTGTCGCGCCGTACGTGCGGACACACAGCCTGCAGGGGGTCCAGGTGAGTGCTTCCCGGCGTAGTGGGACCACCGACGAGCTGGGGCCCGACGAGCCCGAGCGGGACGGTTCGGATCTGCTTGCCGCGCTGTTGGACGGGATGGACGCGGCGCTGTGCGCCTTCGACGCCGACGGCGTCGTCACCCACTGGAACCGCGAGGCCGAGCGCATCCTGGGCTGGACCGCCGCCGAAGCCGTCGGACGGCACGGTTTCGCCGGATGGGCGGTGCGCACCGCGGACGCCGAGGAGGTCGAGGCGCGGCTGCTGTCCGCCATGCAGGCACCGGGACGGCAGGTCCACGAGTTCGCCCTGCTGACCAAGGAGGGCGGCCGGGTGCTTGTGCGCACCCAGTCCGCCGCGGTGCGCGGACCGGACGGCAAACCCGCCGGCGTGTACTGCGCCTTCAGCGAGGTGCACGCCCAGATCGACCTCGAACGGTCCATCGCGCTCAGCGAGGCGCTGTTCGAGGACGCCAGCTGGGGCGTCGTCCTCGTCGACGCCGACTTGCGGCCCGCCGTCGTCAACGCCCACGCCGCGCGAGCCCTCGGGACCGGCCGTACGTCCCTGCTCGGCCGCCCCTTCGGAGAACTGCTCTCCCAGGGCGTCGAGGACCTGGAGGGTGCGCTCACCCATGTGCTCGCCGAGGGCGCCCCGCCGGCGCCCGCCGAGATGTGGGTGGGCCTGCGGACCCCGGAGGGCGAGAAGCGGCGCTGCTGGCGCAGCGGGTTCGTGCGTCTCGCCTCACCGCTCGCCGAGGAGCCCGTACCGCTCGGCGTGGGATGGCTCTTCCAGGACGTGACGGAGGCCAAGCAGGCCGAGCAGGAGGCGGCTCAGCTGCGCTTCCGCGCCAACCAGCTGCACCGCGCGGCACGGGCCGCCGCCGAGTGCGAGGACCCGGCGGAGGCCGCCACCGTCCACCTCGACTTCGCGCTCGCCGGCTTCGCCGACCACGCGCTGATCGACCGGGTGGCGGGCGGCTCGCTGCGCGACGGGGAAGGCCCCGTCCGGCTCGTCAGGGCCGCCGCCACGCCCTCGGGGGCACCCGGCCCGAGCATGCCGACCGGCAAGGCGGGACTGCCCGTGCGCTACGGGGACGGGCATCCCGCGCTCCAGTGCGTGGACCGCGCCGGGTCCGTACGGGCCGGCGCGGGTGCCGGCGGGACCGAGCAGGCACGCGAGTGGGCCGTGGCCCGCCAGTGGCCGCCGGACTCGGTGCACGCGCTGTGCGTGGTGCTGCGCAGCCGGGGACGGACCCTGGGCGTCGTGACGTTCCTGCGGAGCGCGGGACGCAGCCAGTTCGAGCGCGCGGACGCCACGTACGCGGAGGACGTGGCCGTACGGATCGCGATGGCACTGGACCTGGAGGGACTGCTGGCGAGCGAGTAGGGCCCGGTCCGGCGGCCTGCGTGCCCGCAGGAGCGAGACGCCCGAACTGTCGGGCGGGCCCGGTCTCGCCGCCCGTGCGTGCCGGCAGGACAGGCCCCGGAACTGCCGGGAGGCCCCCAGGGGTGCCGGGCCTGTCCCCGGGGGGCCGCCGGGCCGCGGCCGTCCCGGGGGCAGGCCGTCCCGGGGCTCCGGCGGACGGGTCAGCGCCGGTAGAAGATCCGGTCCGCGTACTCCGTCATCACCCGGTCGTTCCAGTCGTGACCGCCGTCCACGTTGCCCGAGCGCAGCAGGGGTGGCTCGATGCCGCGGCCGGCGAGGGTGCCCGCCGCCGTCGCCATGACGGCCTGGAGCAGGGCCGTGGTCACCACGGTGGACGCGGGGGCGAAGGGGGCCTCGATCGCGTCGAGGGTGAGTTCCGCGTCACCGACCGCGATCTTCGAGTCGAGGACGACGTCGCAGTGGTCCTTCAGATAGGTGCCCGAGACGTGCCGCGACTTCGTGTCGGTGGCGTAGGCGACCGAGGTGACGCCGATGACCTTCACCCCCAGCGCGCGGGCGTTCATGGCCATCTCCACCGGGAGCGCGTTGCGGCCGGAGAGCGAGATGATCACGAGCAGGTCGCCGGAGCGCAGCGGGCTGCAGTCGAGGACCGCGCTCGCCAGCCCGTCGACCCGCTCCAGGGCGGAGCCGAGCGTGGCGGGCATGACGTCGACGCCCACGACCCCCGGCACGGTCAGCAGGTTCATCAGGGCGAGGCCGCCCGCGCGGTACACGATGTCCTGCGCGGCGAGCGAGGAGTGCCCGGCGCCGAAGGCGAACAGCCGTCCGCCGTCCGCGACGGTGTCGGCGACCAGGGTGCCGGCCGCCTCGATGTCCGCCGCGTCCTCGTCCCGTACCCGCTGGAGCAGGCCGATCGCGGCGTCGAAGAACTGCCCGGCCAACTTGCTGTCGCTCATCGGCGAAGCCCTTTCCACGTCTCGTCGTATCGTCGGGGTCGACGCGCACGGCCGAAGGGCGGCTGAACCGGAGTCCTGGTGCGGCCGTACTCCTGTCGTGTCGCGGATCACGTTGCGGTCTGGACCACTGCGCTGTCAACAAGGCCCGCCCGTCCGGGCGGGTCCGTCGCTCCGGCCCGCCCGTCCGGGCGGGTCCGTCGCTCCGGCCCGCCCCCTGCCCGCCCTGCCGCGGCGGGCAGGCGTGACCGCCCGGTTTCGACGGCCGGGCACGGTTGTCAGTGGTATGCGTCAGAATTGAGTTCAGGGCCAGCGCACACGCCGGTGGGCCGTCGAGTCTCCGGCAGAGCTAATCGAGGGGCACGAATGTCCGGACTGATCGACACCACGGAGATGTATCTCCGCACCATCCTCGAACTCGAGGAGGAAGGCGTGGTCCCCATGCGCGCCCGGATCGCGGAGCGGCTCGACCAGAGCGGCCCCACGGTCAGCCAGACGGTGGCGCGCATGGAGCGCGACGGCCTGGTGGCGGTCGCCAGCGACCGCCATCTGGAACTCACCGAGGAAGGGCGGCGGCTGGCCACCCGGGTGATGCGCAAGCACCGTCTCGCGGAGTGCCTGCTCGTCGACGTGATCGGTCTGGAGTGGGAGCAGGTGCACGCCGAGGCGTGTCGCTGGGAACACGTGATGAGCGAGGCCGTCGAGCGGCGCGTCCTGGAGCTGCTGCGCCACCCGACCGAGTCGCCGTACGGCAACCCCATCCCCGGCCTGGAGGAGCTCGGCGAGAAGGACGGCGCCGACCCGTTCCTGGATGAGGGCATGGTGTCCCTGTCCGAGCTCGACCCGGGCATGGACGGCAAGACCGTGGTGGTCCGCCGGATCGGCGAGCCGATCCAGACGGACGCGCAGCTGATGTACACGCTGCGGCGCGCGGGCGTGCAGCCCGGCTCCGTGGTGAGCGTGACCGAGTCGGCGGGCGGGGTCCTCGTGGGCAGCGGCGGTGAGGCCGCCGAGCTGGAGGCGGACGTCGCCTCCCACGTGTTCGTCGCCAAGCGCTAGCGCCCGCGTCCTGGGCGGCGCTCAGGGGCCCGTGCTCGTGACGGGCCGCCCGTGCCGCCCGCCGGAGGCGCCGGCGCGACCGGTACCCGCGAGGGGCAGCTCCCGGGGCCGGCGCGGGGACGGCATCGGCCGGTCCCGCGCCGGTTCCCGGGCGCACGCCGTCCCGTGTACCGCGCATTCCGGCCGGTCCGTTTGGGACATGTCAACTCCCGCGGAGCCAGGGGCAGTTGTGATGTCTCGGCGATCCTCCCGAAACCAAGATTCAGTGTGCGGAATCGCAGCGGCGGGACCGTATGCGTGCGAGGCTGTCGCGTGAGGCATATGACCTGAGGGCTCTTGACCGTGTCCGAGAGCGATGGTGCGCGGTCGGGGAGGGGGCGCAAGGATGTGCCGTAGTCGTGGAGAGGGCCCCGGCGCCGCATGGCGCCGGGGCCTGTCCTCCCCTGTGCTGACCCGGAGCCCCGAGCTCTCAGGGTCAATCCCCTCGGACCGGTTTCCCCGAGCGGTCCGCCTCCCGCTGAAGATCTCCCCTCGGCGGCGGCGGTCAATCCTGGGACATGGTCACTCGAATGAGGGGTGTTGCAGCCAGGAGGCCCATTTTCGAAACCTCATTCGATAACGTGGCGGTGCGTCAGGGGTACATGTAGAGCAGCACACCAGCAGGAGCAGCGGCAGGAAGCGGTACGAGTGGACCGGCGGGTTCGAGCGGGAGTGAGCCGGTCCGAGCGAGCTAGGGGGGTGCCCGATGGTGCGGCGCATCGACGTGAGGGGAACGGGCGGCGTACGCCTCGCCGCCTGGGAGTTCGCCGACCCGCCGAAGACCGACCCGCCCAGGGCCTCGGAGGAGTCGCCCGGCGTGCTGTTACTGCACGGCCTCATGGGCCGTGCCTCGCACTGGGCGTCCACCGCCCGTTGGCTCTCCGAGCGGCACCGTGCCGTCGCGCTCGACCAGCGCGGCCACGGCCAGAGCGACAAGCCGCCGGAGGCGGAGTACACCCGTGAGGCCTATGTGGAGGACGCCGAGGCCGCTCTCGAACAGCTCGGCCTCGCCCCCGCCGTCCTGATCGGCCATGCCATGGGCGCGCTGACCGCCTGGCAGCTCGCCGCCAAGCGCCCCGACCTCGTCCGCGGAGTGATCATCTGCGACATGCGGGCCTCCGCGCTCGGGGCCGCGTCCCAGCGCGAGTGGGAGGACTGGTTCAAGGCCTGGCCCGTGCCCTTCGCCACCCTCGCCGACGTGCGGAAGTGGTTCGGTGAGGACGACCCCTGGGTGGAGCGCCCCAACCCGTCCCGCGGCGAGTTCTACGCCGAGGTGATGCACGAGTCCCCGGACGGCTGGCGCCCGGTCTTCGAACCGGAGCAGATGCTCAAGTCCCGTCAGACGTGGGTGTTCGACGCCCATTGGGAGGAGCTCACGCAGGTCCGGTGTCCCGCCCTGGTCGTCCGGGGCCTCGACGGCGAACTGGGCCGCGCCGAGTCCCAGGAGATGGTCCGCGTCCTGCCGCGCGGCCAGTACGCGGAGGTGGCCGACGCCGGGCACCTCGTGCACTACGACCAGCCGGAGGCCTGGCGCGCGGCCATCGAGCCGTTCCTCGACGGCGTCCTCACCGGCTAGGTCCCCCACCGGCCTCGCCGCCCGTACCCGGGCGGTCCCGTACCCACGACCTCGTCCCGGCCCGCGTCCGGGCTCCGTGACGCGGCGGCGCCCCGGACCTGCCGTCGGCCGCCGTCGGTGCTCCGGTCCCGTGCGGGTCAGATCCGGTCCCGTGCGGGACCGGAGCGGTGCCTCGGGAGGCCGTCCGGACGTGGGCGCTCCGCCGCGGTGCCGGCGCGTCGTCCGGCGTCGCTGACCGGCGCCGCCGTCGGGGTGCCGTCGGGGTGCCGTCGGGGGTGCTCCGCGACAGGGCCCGTCCCGGAGGCTCGGAGCCGGTCCGCCGCCAGGTCCCCGCGACGGCCCCTGATCCGCGGGTCCGCGGGATCCGCGGGATCCGTGGCCGTGGCCGGCCCGTGGCTCAGCCCTTGCTGACCGCCGCCAGTATCTCGGGCAGTCGCGCTGCCGTCCGCGGTGCCGCCATCCGCAGCCCCAGCTCCGTGATCAGGGCTCCGTACCCGGCGCCCAGCGGCAGCACCAGCCAGCTCCAGTCGTCCCCGCCCGACGTCACGTTCAGCCAGATGGTGAGCGCGATGACGGGGGCCGCGAGCAGCGCCGCCGAGACCATGCCGCCGACGACGGAGATCCAGGCGAGGCCCGCCTGCCCCGGGGCCACGTTCTTGTAGCCCTCCTGCGGGATCGAGTACGGGAAGCGGGCCGAGGACCACGCACCGGTCGCCAGCATCGCGCCGAGCAGCGCGAAGGACAGACCGAGCACCTCCGGCAGCTTCGGCCAGTCGCCGAGCATCGCCGTCGTCAGGACGGTCACGAGCGTCGCGTACGGCAGGGTGATCACCAGCAGCGCCAGCGCACGCCCGCGCAGCTCGACGTACGCGTCCCGGGTGGACGAGATCGTCATCGCGACGATCCAGAACGCGGACGTGTCCTGCCCGAACTGGTTGTACATCTGGATGCCGAGCATCCCCGCGGCGAAGCACGCGAAGTAGATCGAACCGGTGCCCTGGAGAGCGTTGAACACCGGCACGATCAGCCCGATGGCCAGCGACGTCACCCATGCCGCCTTGGTCTTCGGATCGCGCCACACATAACGCAGGCTGCGCTCCATGACGGTCCCGGTGCGCCCGGACGGCAGCAGCCGGGCCGCTCCCGACGCCCCCTTCTCCCGGGCGGCCGGCTCGGCCGCCTGAAGGGTCGAACCGTCCGGCGAGGTCATCAGACGGGTCAGATGCCGGGACCACAGTGCCAGGAGCCCCGCCAAGGCGGCCACCGCCAGCAGCAGTTGGACCATGCCGGTCGTGTACGACCCGTCACTCACCGAGTCCACCGCGCCGATCGCGGAGGCGGGCGGCACCCAGCGCAGTACGTCCGCCACGGGGTCGAGCTGGGACAGACCGCCCGCCGAACCGAGCCGCTGCGCACTGAAGTTGACCAGCTGCGCGCCGACCGCGATCACCAGACCGCTGAGCACCGCGAGATCACGGCCCTTGCGGCTGGACAGCAGCCGGATGTTGGCGGCGGCGACGGCCCGTGCGAGGGCCACAGCGACGAGGAGGGCGAGGGCCACGGCGACGACGGCGGTGACGTACGCCGCCGGGCCGTGCGCGACGGAGATCACCGAGCCGAGCAGCAGACAGAGCGTGAAGAGGGGCCCGACGCCGACCAGGGAGGCCGCCAGCAGCGCCCGTACCAGCGGGCGCGGACGCAGCGGCAGCATCACCAGGCGCGTCGGGTCGAGTGTCTCGTCGCCGCTGGGGAAGAACAGCGGCATCACGGCCCAGCCGAGTGCGAGCAGCGCCACCAGCAGCAGGGCGACGGCGGGGGCGTGCGTGTTGCCGCGCAGCGCGATCAGGCCGATCAGCTGAAGGGCGGCGAAGAGCAGGACGAGGACGACGGAGGAGATGTACGCGGCCCGCCGGCCGGCCGACTGGCGCAGCCCGTTGCGCAGCAGCGACAGCTTCAGCCGTACGACGACGGGGGTGATCGACGCGGTCGGCCCGCCGGTGGCGGCGCTCATCGTGCCCCGCCGCCCAGCCAGTCCAGATCGGCCCCGGCGGTGCGGCCCTGCGCGCCGACCAGTTCGAGGAAGGCTTCCTGGAGGGAGGGCGCGCCGCCGCGGACCTCGGCGAGCGGGCCGTGCGCGCGGATGCGTCCCGCGGCCATCACGGCGACCCAGTCGCACAGCGACTCCACCAGCTCCATCACATGGGAGGAGAACACGACCGTGGCGCCGGATCCGGTGTAGCGCTCCAGGACACCGCGGATCGTCTGTGCGGAGACGGGGTCGACGCCCTCGAACGGCTCGTCGAGGAAGAGGACCTCCGGGTTGTGCAGGAGGGCGCAGGCCAGGCCGATCTTCTTGCGCATGCCGGTCGAGTAGTCGACGACGAGTTTGTGCTGGGAGCCCGCGAGGTCGAGCACGTCGAGGAGCTGGGTGGCGCGCTTGTCGACCTCGGCGCCGGGCAGACCGCGCAGCCGGCCCGTGTAGGAGAGGAGTTCGCGCCCGGAGAGCCGTTCGAACAGCCGCAGACCCTCGGGCAGCACGCCGATGCGCGCCTTCACCTCCACCGGGTCGCGCCAGACGTCGTGGCCGACGACCTCGACGGTGCCCTGGTCGGGCCTGAGCAGCCCGGTCACCATCGACAGCGTGGTGGTCTTGCCGGCCCCGTTCGGCCCGACGAGCCCGATGAACCGGCCCGCGGGCAGCTCCAGATCGATCCCCGCGACGGCGATCTGTTCCCCGAACCGCTTCCAGAGCCCCTGTACGCGTACGGCGGGCACACCGGCCCCTGCTCCCTCGGTCATGCGAGAACCCTACGTGGGTGCGGCGACCGCGGACGGCCGTGCGCCCGCCGACGCCGAACGGCTGTGGCGGGCAAGGCGGTCGGCGGTGCTACCGGTCCCGTCCGCATGCGTACGCCAGGGGCGAGATGAGCTCCTCCGCGTCCGGCAGCCACCGGTTGGCGAGCGTGGGGCGGCGGGCCCACTGCACGGCGCCGCGGGAACCGAAACGGGTGGGCGGGGCGGCCACGTACGAGCCCTCGCCGAGTGCCAGCAGATCGAGGGAGGCGGGCGGCCAGCCCAGCTTCCGCACCAGGTCGGGGACCTTCGCGCCGGCACCCGGGAGCACGAAGAAGTGCATGCGGCGGTCCGGGGTGCAGGTGACCGGACCGAGGGTCAGCTCCATGCGCTCCATGCGGGCCAGGGCGAGGAAACCGGCCGTCTCCGGGACGTCGATCGCGTCGAACGTCCGCCCCGTGGGCAGCAGGATCGACGCCGTCGGCTGCTTCGACCACAGCCGGCGCGCGACGGTCCCACTGCCCGTCGCCTGAGCCGCCCAGTCCTCGCGCGCCGGGTGCGCGCCGGGTGAGGCGCACGCGGGCTCGCCGCAGGAGCAGTGCTGCACCCCGTCGACGGCTTCCAGCCAGGTGCCCGGGACCACGTCCCAGTGGCGTTCATCGGCATAGCGCACGGCGGTTTCCTGCAGCGATTCGCCACGCTGCTGGGGGATATGTGCGGACTCGGTGCCTGCCAGGGTCTTTTCCACGTGGAACTCAACTCCCGGGTCCACCTCGGGTTACGGGGGACACACGCGCGGGGGAGGAGCATTGATTCCGCGTCTGGGGCGCATGGATGCACGTGTGGGGGCGCGCGGGAGGAACGGCCGCGGGGAGTGGGTAGGCAGCGGTGGGGTCGGCAACCGCCTTTACCCCGGCAAACCTCACATGTCTCGCATCGTCGGCATGTCTGCGGGGCATTGATCTTCCTGGCCGACTTCTTTCGGTGCGGTCGGCCGCTGAAGACACGTCAAGTCGGTGCGTGGGCAGGCACCGCAGCCACGGGCGGGTGAATCGAAGGGGCATGCCGGTGCGAGGGAGGACGCGCAAGGGCCCGCGGGGCCCGAGCGCGATCGCTCACTCGGCACCGGTCGGCACGCCCCCGAGGCGAACCGCCGGAGAGCAGGGGGTACGCCATGGCCGCAAGGCCTCTGATCGCCAGGCAGCCGAACGAACGGCTCCAGGCGCTCATCCAGGAAGCGGGCTGTTCCAACGCCGGGCTCGCGCGCCGGGTCAACATGTGCGGCGCGGAACACGGTCTCGATCTGCGCTACGACAAGACGTCCGTGGCGCGCTGGCTGCGCGGACAGCAGCCGCGCGGGCGGGCCCCGGCGATCATCGCGGAAGCGCTCGGACGCAAGCTGGGCCGCACGGTCACGATCGACGAGATCGGCATGGCCAACGGCAAGAACCTCGCGTCCGGCGTGGGCCTCCAGTTCTCGCCGACCGTACTGGGCGCCATCGAACAGGTATGCGAGCTGTGGCGCAGCGACGTGGGACGACGGGACTTCCTGTCCGGCTCCTCGGTCGCCGCCTCCGCGCTCGTCGAACCGAGCCGGGACTGGCTGATCTCCGCCCCGGACGCCCAGGTGGCGCGTTCGGCAGGTCCGCGGGTGGGGCTCTCGGACGTGGCGGCGGTCCGCGCGATGACCCAGGCGCTCGTCGACCTGGACCACCAGTACGGCAGCGGGCATGTGCGCCCGGTGGTCGTGCACTACCTCAACAGCGTGGTGTCCGGACTGCTCGCCGGCTCCTACCGGGAGGCGGTCGGGCGCGACCTGTTCGCCGCGGTCTCACGGCTGACGGAACTCGCCGGGTACATGGCCGTCGACACCGGCCAGCCGGGGCTCGCCCAGCGCTACTACATCCAGGCGCTGCGACTCGCCCAGGCGGCCGGCGACCGCGGGTACGGCGGCTACGTACTCGCCGCGTCCATGAGTCATCTGGCCGCACAGCTCGGCAACCCGCGTGAGATCGCGCAGCTGGCGCGCGCCGCGCAGGAGGGCGCGCGGGGGCGGGTGACGCCCCGCGCCGAGTCGATGTTCCACGCCGCGGAGGCGCGCGGGCACGCGCTGCTGGGCGACGCGCGCGCCGCCCAGCTGGCGTCCGGGCGCGCGGTGACCGCACTGGAGGGTGCGGACGCGGCCTCCGGGGACGACCCGACGTGGATCGCGCACTTCGACGAGGCCTATCTCGCCGACGAGCTGGCGCACTGCCACCGCGACCTGGGACAGGCGGAAGCGGCGGCGCGGTGCGCACAGGAGTCCCTCGCCGGGCACCCCGAGTCGCGGGCCCGGCGCAGGGCGATCGGCTATGTGCTGCTCGCCACGGCACAGGTGCAGCAGCGCGAGGTGGAGCAGGCCTGCCACACCGGGACGCGCGCCGTGGAGCTGCTGGGCACGCTGCGTTCCAACCGGGGCGCGGAGTATCTGGACGACCTCCAGCAGCGGCTGGAGCCGTACCGGGACGAGCCGGTGGTCCGGGAGTTCGGCGCGCGGATGGACCTCCAGGCGGCGGCGTGAGCCCAGGGGCGGGGCGTGCGGGTGACATGAACACACGGTCCGCCCGGGCGTGAACGGCGGGGAAACGGACGCGCGGGTGAAGAAGGGATCCGTATACAGCGCCGCGCGGGACGGATTCGTTACCCGGGTCACGGGGCGGGGGTCGCGTCCAGTGCTGCGTGGCACCGGGTTGTCGGGACCCGGTAGCGTGAGCCGACGATTCCGAACGTCCCCCATTCGTAGGAGTCCCGGTGACGCAGAGCGGACAGGGCGAGGAGCCCTCGGCGCGGCCCGCGCGCGAAGGCATCGTGCTGCCCTCCGACGGTGGCGCGCCCCTGCTGCCCGGTACGGCGGGCGATGCTGCGACCCCGGCGGGCGGCCAGGCCTGGGGCCGCCCATGGGGCCCGGACCAGTCGGCCGCGCCCGCCCCCGGCAGCGCCGAGGGCTGGGGGGCGCCCGAGAACGACGCCCGGGCATGGGGAGCCGCCGAGCCGCCGGCACCGCCCGCGCCCGCCTCCGACTGGGGCACCTCCGACTCCTCCCAGGGCTGGGCGGCCTCCGGCGCGCACGGAGCTCAGCAGCCGCAGGGATTCATGCCGCAGCCGCCGGCCGGTGCGGGCCCGCTGCCGCCCGAGGGCGCGCATGCCCCCTTCGGTGTGCCGGGCGGCGCCGCTCCGCATGCGCCGGGCGCGCACGCGGGCGGCTACGGCTACCCGCCCCCGGTGCAGCACCCCGGCGCGGCTCTCCCGCGGGAAACGGGCGGGTACGGCAATCCAGGCGCGGCTCTCCCGCAGGCCACGGACGGCTACGGCAATCCCGGCGCGGCTCTGCCGCAGGAAACGGGCGGGTACGGCAATCCAGGCGCGGCTCCCTTGGACGGCGCCACGCAGTACATACCTCATATACCGCCCGCCCCGGCCGGTGACGAGGGCGCCACCCAGTTCATCCCGCCGGTCGCCCCGGGGGCCCTGCCGCCCGAGATGCCGGCCGGTGACGCCACGCAGTTCCTCGGCCGGGCGCCGCAGGGCGGCCCCGAGGCCGGGCCGCTGCCCACCGCCGGGCACCCGGACGCCGAGGCCACCCAGTTCATCGCCCCCGTTCCCGCACATCCCGGGCCGGAGCCGTACGGCACACGTCCGGGCGGGCCGGAGGACCGGCAGCCCCCGGCGGAGTTCGACAACCTCTTCCGCAGCGAGCCGGAGGGGCCGGCGTCGACGCAGCAGATGCCGCGCTTCGACCCCTCGGCCCAGCAGGCCCCGTACGGCGCGCAGGCCCCGTACGCGTCACCCGCCCCGGGCGGCCGGGCCGCCGCACGGCGCGGCGGCACCCCCGACTTCGAGGAGGGCGACGGCGGCCGCGGTGGGCGCAGCGGCTCGCGCATCCCGTTGATCGCGGCCATCGGCGTCGGCATCGCCGTGCTCGGTGTCGGTGCCGGTGCGCTGCTCAGCGGCGGCGGGGACTCCGACACCAAGGACGACGGCAGCAAGACCGTGTCGGCGACGGCTCCCGCCACGCAGGAATCGGCGTCGCCGGCCGCGGACCCGGCCAAGGCGCAGGCCGTCGAGCTGGACAAGCTCCTCGCGGACAGCAGCGACAGCCGTGACTCGGTGATCAAGGCCGTGGCGAACGTGAGGGCGTGCAACAACCTGGACCAGGCGGCCAGTGACCTGCGCGACGCGGCCAAGCAGCGGGGCGAGCTGGTCACCCGGCTCGGCGCGCTGTCCCTGGACAAGCTCCCGAACCACGCCGCGCTGTCCACCGCGCTCACCAACGCCTGGAAGGCCTCGCAGTCGGCCGACAGCCACTACGCGGCCTGGGCCGACCAGGTCGGCGGCAAGAAGGGCTGCCGCAAGGGCCATGCCCGCGAGACCGGGCAGACCCAGGCGGCCACCCGGGCCAGCGGCACGGCCTCCACGGAGAAGGAGAAGGCCGCCCGGCTGTGGAACTCCATCGCGTCCAAGTACGGACTGACGCAGCGGACGCGGATCCAACTGTGAGCCGTCCCTGACCGCGGGAGGGCGCGGTGATCTCAGTCCGCGTTCTCCAGCGTCCTGGACACGTTCACGAACCCGCGCCGCTCCGAGGTCAGCAGACCCTGGCGCACCACCTGGAAGGTGACGTCGGCGTTGACCAGGCGCGGGAAGTCGACGGCCGCGATCAGGTCCTCGAAGCGCCAGCTGAGCGTCGGGGTGAGCCCGCCCGTGGTCACCTTCAGGCCGTTGTCGAGGGCGCGCCGGACGGCCAGTGAGGTCACCTTCTCGCCGCCGAGCGACTCGATGACCGCCTTCAGCACGGTGTACGCGATCCAGGTGGTCTGCACTCCGGCGTCCGCGGGGTCGATCCGGTTGTCGCCGAAGGCCTGCTCCTTGATCACGGAGCGCATCTGGTCCCAGCGGGAGTCGTTCGAGGTCGGGTACCAGCCGGTGACGTAGGAACCCTCGTACGGGCTGGACCTGCCGCCCGTGGCGTCGATCAGCGACTGGTCGACGCTGCCGAGCACCGTGCCCGTGCTCACCTTCGGGTAGTTCTGGCGGTCGCGCCGGAAGGAGTCCATGAAGGTGTCCGTGCGGTCGCCGAGCGCGGGCACCACACAGCCCCGCTCGGCCGGGTCGGAGGTGGCGTGGGTGAGCGCCTGCTGCGTCTGCCGTGCGTACTCCGTCGCGTCCTCGGCGGCCCGCTGGTCCGCCGCGGCCGAGTGGGCCCGCGACTTCAGGCCCGAGTCGAGCAGCACCGGGAGCTGGTCGCCGGCGATGGTGTCGGGACGGATCAGCGCGACCGGACCGCAGCTCTTGCCGAGCTGTTCGCCGAGCCCGGCCAGCAGCGCGGGCTCGCCACCGTTGACGGGGTAGGACAGCGGGCTGGTGAACTCGTCGTCGGTGACGCCGTAGCCGCCGATGTACGGGATGCCCGCGCTCTCCAGCGGAGCGAGGAAGTCCCGGCTGTGCTGGCTGTAGGAGCCCACGACGGCGACGACGTTCTCCTTCGCCGCGCGCTGCGCGCAGCGCGCGGCGAACACGGCGTCGTTGTGGTCGTTGCAGGTGAGGACCTTGAGCGGGTGGCCGTTGATCCCGCCGTGCGCGTTGACCCAGCGGGCGTAGGCCTTCGCCATGGCGGGCATGCCGGGTTTGTTGGTCGCCGCGGTCTTCTCGGGCGCCCAGGTCATGACGGTGACGGAGTCGTCCCCGGAACCCCCCGTGGCACCAGGGATGACCCCGCATCCGACGGCGATCGACGCACACGCGGCCAGCGCGCCCGCGGACAGCAGCGTGGCCCGCAGGGGCCGGGGGAGGACGGAGGAGCTGGTGCGCGTACGCCGACTGCCGGTCATGGACACGCACGATTCCGTCACATCACTAACCTTCGAGTGACCCGTGGTCAATGGAAGGTGACACAGAGGTGAATTACGGGGGCCTGTGATCCGGATTTCGCGGGGAACGTACGATCGATGACCGTGCAAGGTTCGGAGAACTCTTCCCGTCGCGGCCGTCGCTCATCCACCATGGGCGGCATGCCACTCAACGACATGCCGTGGTGGCGCTGGCGCAGCAATGTGCGCTCCGCGCTGCACATGCTCTCCGACCCCGTGTTCCAGCGTGACGTCTGGCTCGCGGGCATCGACGGGTACGGGGACGTCACCGACGCCGTGTACCGCCTGGTCGAGGACACCTGGCTGGACAACTGGTCCGGCGAGAAGTACGTCGGCACGATATTCCGGGACTCCCAGGAGGCGGCCCTCGTCGACACCGCGGTGCTGCGCGTGCTGCGGATCATGCACCAGGTCGGGCCCGACGCGCCGGTCTCCGCGTACCTCGACCACCACGCGTGGCCGGAGGCCGTCCGCGCCGCGCGCGACGCACATGTGCGGCTGGCGGCGAGCGACGGTGAGGACCCCGACGCCCCGCCGCGCACGCTCGAAGTGCTGCGCATCCTGACGCGCTCGGCATAGCGCCCGCCACGCCTCGAGGGCGTCCGTGTGGCGGGACGGCTGCCCGTTCCGGGGGTCTGATATGGGACCCTGTGCTGCATGAATGAGCAGTCCGTCCGCGGGGCCGCACCCGCCGCCGAGCAGTACGTCCTGATCCTCTCCTGCCCGGACAAGCAGGGGATCGTGCACGCCGTGTCGAGCTACCTGTTCATGACCGGCTGCAACATCGAGGACAGCCAGCAGTTCGGCGACCACGACACGGGACTGTTCTTCATGCGGGTCCACTTCTCGGCGGAGGCGCCAGTGACCGTGGACAAACTGCGGGCGAGTTTCGCGGCGATCGGTGACTCCTTCCACATGGACTGGCAGATCCACCGTGCCGAGGACCGGATGCGGGTCGTCCTCATGGTCAGCAAGTTCGGCCACTGCCTGAACGACCTGCTGTTCCGCGCACGGATCGGCGCACTGCCCGTCGACATCGCCGCCGTGGTCTCCAACCACACCGATTTCGCCGAGCTCGTGGCGTCGTACGACGTCCCCTTCCACCACATCCCGGTGACCAAGGACACGAAGGCGGAGGCAGAGGCCCAGCTCCTCGAACTGGTCCGCGGCGAGAACGTCGAACTCGTCGTCCTGGCCCGCTACATGCAGGTCCTCTCCGACGATCTGTGCAAGCAGCTCAGCGGGCGGATCATCAACATCCACCACTCCTTCCTGCCGAGCTTCAAGGGCGCGAAGCCCTACCACCAGGCCCACGCCCGGGGCGTCAAGCTGATCGGCGCGACCGCGCACTACGTCACCGCCGACCTCGACGAGGGCCCGATCATCGAGCAGGAGGTCGAGCGGGTCGGCCACGACGTGACGCCCGACCAGCTGGTCGCCATCGGCCGTGACGTCGAGTGCCAGGCGCTGGCTCGGGCCGTCAAGTGGCACGCGGAGCGCAGGATCCTGCTGAACGGTCGCCGCACGGTGGTCTTCGCCTAGGAGAAGCCCGGCCCATACCCCCGGCCTTCCCCCTGCGTCCGGCCCGGCGGCTACATCCGGCTCAGCGACGCCGCGGCGAAGAGCACATCCCTGATCGCCTCACGGTCGCCGTCCTGACCGGCGGCGGCCTCCTGCGGGGAGACATGGCCCGCGGCGAGGCGGCAGAACTCCACGCCGTCCAGCGCGACATGGGCCACCTCCCGCTCCGCGGAACCGACCGCGCCCGGTGAGTCGAGCGGGATCATCCACTCACCGCCCCCGGACCCCTCGATCTCCAGGCGCAGGCTGCGCCCCGGCGCCCCCGCGGCGACCAGATGACGGGCCGGGGCCTCGGAGAGCCCCGCCCGCCGCCGCCCGGCCAGCGTGGCGGGCAGCATCCGGGCGGCCAGGTCGATCATCTTGTGCAGATGCCGGGGCGCGGGCGGCTCGTACGGGTAGTCGACGGCCTCCGCGATGTCGCCCGCGTGCACCCAGCACTCGAAGGCCCGGTCCAGCATCGCGTCGCTCAGCGGCAGTCCGAAGCCGCCGTACGCCACGGTGAGACCGCCCGAGCCGGTCCCGGCCTCGCCCGCCGACGCCCCCTCGACGGCGAACGACACCGTACGGACGAGGTGGTGGCTCTGCTCCCGCCAGGGCAGGCGCACGGCCCGGGTGGGCGGGAAGTGCGAGGCACGCCAGTACGCCTCGGTGCGGCCCTCCGGGGTGGCGGGGTCCGCGGACTCCGGGACGGCCGGGCCGAGCGGGTCCTCCAGGCCGAGCGCCGTCGCGACGAGCCCGTCGACGCTCAGCAGGTGCGCGATGACCCCGGCGACCGTCGTACGGCGGCTCACCGGCCGGTCGGCGGCGAACCAGCGCAGCCGCACCGGCGCATGCCACTCGGCACCCCCGATGTCCTGGAGCAGTGCGTCGAGCCGGGCGGTCTCGGCGTCGTACGGAGCAGCCCAGCCGGGCACCGGGATGCGCGGCGGGCGCCGGTCGAGGCAGCTCTCCAGGACACGGGTGCGCAGCGTCGGATCGAGGTCGAGGCTCTCGGGCGGGTGCAGCAGCCCGACCGCCTCGCGCAGCCGCAGCGCCTCGTCGGCGCAGGAGCCGCAGTCCCCGAGATGCTCCTCGACGGCCACCGTCTCCTCCGCCGAGCAGGCGGCCAGCGCCCATGCGCCGAGCAGGGACTTCAGCACCCGGTGGTCGAGCACGAGCGGCGCCGGGGCGGGGGCGGGGGCGGGCGCCGGGTCGGGCAGCGGGAGTCCGGTGTCCTCGACGGAGGAGCGGGGCAGCGGTATGCGCGGGGGCCCGCCCGGCTGTCCGGCGGCGCCGCCGTGCTCCGGGGAGCCGGGGTCGCCCGGACCGGCGGAGCCGTCGCCCGCGGGGGAGCCGGGCCCGTCGTGCGCTGCCGCGCCGGCGTCCGTGCGGTGCCCGGCGTCCGTGCGCTCGTCGGGCGCGTCCTCCCAGGGACTGCCCTCGGAAGCCTCTTCCTGGTCGTCGCGTCCGTCGTGTGCTTCGAGCGCGCCGCGTCCGTGTCCGTCGCGTCCGTCGTGCCCGTGTGCGTCGGGCCCGTGGGCTTCGTGCTCGTCGAAGGCCTCGAACCGGTCGGGTCGTCCGTTCACCGCGCACCCCCGTACTCGGGCGGGGCGCCGGTGGGGCCGGCGTCGTGGGCGGTGGACAGGAGCTGGAGCCCGAGACGGAGCCTGCGGCGGGCCTCGTCCTCGGTGACGCCCAGGTCGGCGGCGGCCTGGCGGTAGTCCCGGCGCTGGAAGTACGCGAGCTCCAGCGCGGCCCGCAGCGGGGCCGGCATGGACGTCACGATGTAGTCCGCGCGGGCCGCGACGGACGCGCTGCGCACCTTCCGCTCCAGCTCCTCGGTGGTGCCGTGGCCGCCCCGGGCGAGGGCGGCGGTCTCGTTCACCCGCAGTCGCTGGACGGCGAGGCGATGGGTGAGCGTGGCCACCCAGGAGCGCAGCGGGCCCTGTCTGGGGTCGTACGCCTCGGGGTTCTCCCAGACGTGGGTGAACACCTCGCGGGTGATGGCGTCGGCCGCCCGCTCGTCTCCGAGCACGCGGTGGGCCAGACCGTGCACGAGCGAAGCGAACCGGTCGTAGAGCTCACCGAGCGCCGCGGCCTCCCCGCGTGCGAGCCGCTGCTGCATCTTGCGGTCCCAGCGGGGCGGTGTGTCCCTCTTCGCCATGCGGCCCCCTCACCCCTGGTCGTGCCGGCGCCCGTCCCTGTCGCTCGTGCGTGTGCCTGTGTCTCCTGTCCAGCCTGTGTGCACGGCTGTCTCGAATGTAGTCGGCACGTCTGACGACGCACGCCCCTTTACGTCAATACGCGCCCCTGGAGAGGCCGCAGATGGTAGAAGCTCGTCACCTTCCCCATCGAATCCGATCAAAACGCGACCGAAGCAGACCGTAGTCGTCCGAAAAGGTTCGCTCGGCCGACATTTTCGACCGTGGACCGGCGTTTCTTCCTGTGCGGACCGGTGTTTCATGGAACGACGGCTGGGCAGCCGCGCCGGAAGGAAGCGAAGCGACTGCTTCCGTTTCTGTTGGGCGAGGCGAGCGAGAGGCGTGGCGGTGACGCTCAAGGTGACCGACGGCGTACAGGGCGAGTGGGCCGTGCTCCGGGTGTCGGGCGAGCTGGATCTCGTCACGTCGCCGGTCCTGCGCCAGCGGGTGCACGACGAGGTGGCCGAGGGCCGGCGAAGTCTCGTCCTCGACCTCTCCGAGGTCTTCTTCTGCGACTCCAGCGGTGTCGGCGTCCTCATAGCCACCCGCCGCCTCATCCGCTCCTGCCGGGGCCGGCTGAGACTGATCCTGCCCGCGCGCGGCGCGCTCGACGGCTCCCACGTCAACCGGGTCCTCGGCGCCCTCGGCGTGCGCCGGCTCTTCGACGTGTACCCGGACGTGACCTCCGCCGTCGACGAGGAGTCCAGCCCCCTGTCGGCGTGACCTGTTCCACCCCACGGTCCTCCGGGGCCACACAGTTGTCCCAGGATTCCCGCGGTCTTGGTACAACCGTCGTTTTCCCGTGTCCGCGGCGGGCCCGGCGTCGTACGCTCCGTCCCAGATGAACCCCAGTCCGGTCAGACAGGAGACCGGCTGAGATGTAAGGCGGTCCGAACACACCATGGTCAGTACCGAGTACGAACGCAGGATTGCCGACCGGTTCGCCGGCTTCGACCAGGACGGCAACGGCTACATCGACCGTGAGGACTTCAACGCCGCGACCAAGGCGGTCCTCGCCGAATTCGGTACGACGGCCCGGTCGGACAAGGGCCAGGCCCTGTACGGCGGCGCCGAGGCGTTCTGGCAGGGCATGGCGGGGATAGCGGACCGGGACGGCGACCAGCGCATCACCCGCGAGGAGTTCGTCAGCGGCGCGGTCAAGCGGCTGCGCGACAACCCCGAGCGGTTCGCGGAGATCGCCCGTCCCTTCCTGCACGCGGCCCTCGCCGTCGCGGACTCCGACGGGGACGGCCTGGCCACGGTCGAGGAGACCGAGCGCGTCCTCAAGGCGCTCGGCGTGCGCGACGAGGTCGCCGCCGTGGCCGCGGCCACCCTCGACACGGACTCCGACGGCCGGATCGGCGAGGCGGAGGTCGTGACCGCGTTCGCCTCCTACTTCACGGTGCCGGAGTAGCGCCGCCCCGCGCCGCCGGGCCCCCGCCCGGCACGGACGGTGCCGAATAACGCTCCCTGAGTTTGTACTTGAGTACCTTGCGCAGCGTGTCGTTGCGCGGAAGGGCGTCCACCACCTCCAGCTGCTCCGGCAGTTTGTGCACGGACAGCCCTTCCCCGCGCAGGTGGGCGGTCACCGCGTCCAGGGTCAGCACGTCCGCGCCCGGCGGCTGTTCGACCACCGCGCAGACGCGTTCGCCGCGTTCGGCGTCCGGCAGCCCGATCACCGCGGCGTCGGCGACGCCGGGGTGCCGGTGCAGCAGGTCCTCGACCTCCTTGGCGGAGATGTTCTCACCCTTGCGGATGATGATGTCCTTCAGACGCCCGGTGAGGACGAGATGCCCGCTCTCCGTCAGATGCCCGACGTCCCCGGTGACCAGGAACCCGTCCGCGTCGAACGCGGCGGCGGTCTGCGCACCGTCCAGGTACCCCTGGCAGACGGCCTCGCCGCGCAGCCGCACCTCGCCGTCCACGATCCGTATCTCCATGCCTTCCGGGGGCCTGCCCTCCGTGGTCGCCAGGTTCTCGACGGTGTCGTCCGGCGCGCCCATCGTGATCATCGGGACCTCGGTCATCCCGTATCCGTGGGTGAGCTGCACCCCCATCTCCCGTACGACGGAGTGGTAGACCTCGGGCGGCTTGGGCGCGCCGCCGCCCGCGAGGAGCCGCAGGGTGGGGACGACGGGCACCCCGGGCTGCTTGCGCTGCTCGGCGAGGAACATCGAGTAGAACGCCGTCGAGCCGCCGGCCACCGTCACCCCGTGCCGGCGGTAGTCCTCCAGGGCGGCGGGCAGCGCGAAGTGCTCGAACATCACGGCCGGGAAGCCGTACAGCAGCAGCATCACCGTGTAGTCGGGCCCGGCGATGTGCGCGTAGGGGAACGCCATCGAGCCCACGTCGTCGGCCGTCAGACGCAGCGCGTGCGCGAGGCACGAGCCGCCCGCGATCAGTGAACGGTCGGTGTGCAGGACGCCCTTGGGGTCGGAGGTCGTGCCGGAGGTCCAGTAGATCCAGCGCACCGAGGCGCCGTCGGCGGGCGGCGGCGGGAGCACCGCCGGATCGCCGTCCGGCAGGGCGTCGTACGCCTCGAAGACACCCTTGGCGCCGAGCCGGCGTGCCATCGCGGTGTGGTCGAAACCCCGCCACTCGCCCGGCACCGCGAAGAACTCCGCCCTGGACTCGCGCAGGGCGAAGCCCACCTCGCGGTCGCGATAGAAGGGGATGACCGGGGACTGCACGGCGCCGAGCCGGGCCAGCGCGAAGGACAGCAGCGCCGTCTCGATGCGGGTGGGCAGCTGCCAGGCCACCACGGTGCCGGGGCGTACGCCCATGTCGTACAGGCCCGCCGCCACCCGCTCGGCGCGGTCGCGCAGCGCGCCGAAGCTCAGCGACCGGTCGTCCTGCAGGAGGACGGGCCGGTGAGGGGTGAGCGAGGCGCGGCGGTCCACCAGTTCCCAGAGCGTGCGCGCGGAACCCAGGGCGTGTGCGGTGTCGTTCACGTCGGCCCTCCTTCGGCCGGGTTTCACCGGCCCGACTTCAACTGACGGGCAGTCAGATCTGGCCAGAGCGTAGGGCTCGCCGCCTTGTCGGTCCATAGGCGCGGGGCTAGCCTGCTTGTGTCGAGAGATCTGACGGGTCATCAGATAAGTTCGCCAGGCGGAGGGGAACCATGACCGAACTGCCCCGCATCATCAGCGTCGACGACCACGTGATCGAGCCCGCGCACCTCTTCGAGACCTGGCTGCCGCGGAAGTACCACGACCGGGGACCGAAGCCGCTGACCGCCGGCATCGGTGAACTCGCCTACGTCGGCGGCAAGTACCAGATCACGATGGACCCGGACGGCCCGCCCACCGACTGGTGGATCTACGAGGACCTCAAGTTCCCGTACAAGCGCAACATCGCCGCCGTCGGCTTCGACCGCGACGAGATGACGCTGGAGGGCATCACCCGCGCGGAGATGCGGCGCGGCTGCTGGGACCCCGCCGAACGGCTCCGGGACATGGACCTCAACCACGTCGAGGCCAGCCTCTGCTTCCCGACCTTCCCGCGCTTCTGCGGGCAGACCTTCGCCGAGGCGCACGACAAGGAGGTGGCCCTGGCCTGCGTGCGCGCCTACAACGACTGGATGGTCGACGAGTGGTGCGGCGACAGCGGCGGCCGGCTCATCCCGCTCTGCCTGATCCCGCTGTGGGACGTCGGCCTCGCGGTCGCCGAGATCCGGCGCAACGCCGCCCGTGGCGTGAAGGCCGTGACCTTCTCCGAGATCCCCACCTACCTGGGACTGCCGTCCATCCACTCCGGCTACTGGGACCCGTTCTTCGCCGTGTGCCAGGAGACCGGCACGGTCGTGAACATGCACATCGGGTCCAGCAGCCAGATGCCCGCCGCGTCCCCGGACGCGCCGCCCGCCGTGCAGGCCTCGCTGTCCTTCAACAACGCGATGGCCTCGATGATGGACTTCCTCTTCTCCGGGGTCCTCGTCAGGTTCCCGCAGCTCAGACTCGCCTACTCCGAGGGCCAGATGGGCTGGATCCCGTACGCCCTGGAACGCGCCGACGACGTCTGGGAGGAACACCGCGCCTGGGGCGGCGTCCGGGACACGATCCCGGAACCCCCGTCGACGTACTACTACCGGCAGATCTTCTGCTGCTTCTTCCGCGACAAGCACGGAGTCGCGTCCCTGGACGCCGTCGGACGGGACAACGCCACCTTCGAGACCGACTACCCGCACGTCGACTCCACCTTCCCGCACACCAAGGAGGTCGCCCTCGACCACGTGAAGGGCCTGGACGACGAGACGATCCACAAGCTGATGCGCGGCAACGCGATCCGCATGCTCGACCTGGACCTGTAGTGGACCTGGACCACACTCCCGAGGAGGAGGAGTTCCGGGCCCGGCTGCGCGAGTGGCTCGCCAAGGCGCTCCCGACCCTGCCCCCGAAGCCGTCCCCCGACGACTGGCCGGGCAGACGGGCCTACGACCTCGGCTGGCAGCGGATGCTGTACGACGCCGGGTACGCCGGACTGCACTGGCCCGTCGACGCCGGCGGCCGGGGCGCCACCCCGACACAGCACCTCATCTACCTCGAGGAGACGGAGAAGGCGGGCGCCCCCTATGTGGGGGCGAACTTCGTCGGGCTGCTGCACGCCGGGCCGACCATCGTCTCCGAGGGCACCGCAGAGCAGCGGGCACGCTGGCTGCCGCCCGTGCTGCGCGGCGAGGAGGTCTGGTGCCAGGGCTTCAGCGAGCCGGACGCGGGCTCCGACCTCGCGGCGCTGCGCACCCGCGCGCGGCGCGACGGCGACGAGTACGTGGTGAGCGGGTCCAAGATCTGGACCTCCCACGCGGAGGTCGCGGACTGGTGCGAGCTGCTCGTCCGCACGGACCCCGACGCCCCCAGGCACCGGGGCATCACCTGGCTCGCCCTGCCCATGGACGCGCCGGGCATCACCGTCCGGCCGCTGCGGACCCTCGCGGGCTCCACCGAGTTCGCCGAGGTCTTCCTCGACGAGGTGCGCGTCCCCGTCGGCCACCGTGTCGGCGCCGAGAACGACGGCTGGCGGGTCACCATGGTGACGCTGTCCTACGAGCGGGGCACCGCCTTCGTCGGGGAGGTCGTCGCCTGCCGGCGGGTGCTGGGCGCCCTCGCCCGCCGGGCACGCGAGAACGGGCGCTGGGACGACGCCGTGCTGCGCCGCCGCCTGGGCAGGCTGAACGCCGAGTTCCGCGCGCTGTGGCGGCTCACCCAGTGGAACGTCGGCGAGGCGCAGCGGACGGGGGCGGTGCCCGGCTTCGGCGGCTCGGTCTTCAAGCTGTGCTACTCGCACGCGCGCCAGGAGCTGTACGACGCCGCCGCCGAGGTGCTCGGCCCCGAGGCGCTCGACCTCGGGCAGGAGTGGACCCTCGACCGGCTCTCGTCGCTGTCGTACACGATCGCGGCCGGCACCTCGCAGATCCAGCAGAACATCGTGGCCGAGCGCATCCTCGGCCTCCCCAAGGGACGGTGAACGGCGCGCCATGGACTTCCAACTCACGGACGACCAGGAGGCGTTGCGGTTCGGCCTGCGAGAGCGGCTGGCGGCACGCTTCGGCCGCGACGAACTGCGCGCCGCCGTCGACGACGGGCCGCCGCGCCTGGACCCGGCCCTGTGGCGCGAACTCGGCGAGGCCGGGTTCTTCGCCCTGCGGCTGCCGGAGGCCGAGGGCGGCGTCGGACTGGGCCTTCCGGAGGCGGCGCTCGTCTTCGAGGAAGCGGGACGGGCGCTGCTGCCCGGTCCGCTGATCGCGACGCACCTCGCGGCGGGGGCGGTGGCCGGGGCCGCCACCGGCGAGACGGTGGTGACCGCCGTCGACGGCGGGCTCGTGGAGTGGCTGGAGGCGGCCGACGCGGTACGCGGGGACGCGTCGGGCGCCGAACCGCTGGCCTCCGTGGACCCGCTCACCCCGCTGCACCGGGTGCCCGTGCCCCCGGCCCGGGACCGCGAGGACGGCCGGGAGGCGGGCCGGGACGCCGTCACGCGGCTCCTCACCTCGCTTTTCACCGCCGCGGAGCAACTGGGCGGCGCCGCCCGCACCTGCGAACTGGCCGTGCAACACGCCCGGACGCGCGAGCAGTTCGGACAGCCGATCGGCGCCTTCCAGGCGGTGAAGCACCTGTGCGCGCAGATGCTGGTGCGGACGGAGGTGGCCCGCGCGGCCGTCTACGCGGCCGCCGTGACCGCGGATCCGGTGGACGTCGCCGCGGCCCGGCTGCTCGCCGACGAGGCCGCCGTGCGTGGCGCCCGCGACTGCCTCCAGGTGCACGGCGGTATGGGCTTCACCTGGGAGTCCGACGTCCATCTCCACCTGAAGAGGGCCTGGGTGCGGACGTACCGTGCGGGCGGCGCTACCGAGAGTGAGGAGATTCTGTCCGGCGACCTTGCCGCGGCGGTCGGCTGAAAGACCCCTGGGCAGGCATGTCGCGGGAAGAGGCCGAGAAATGTCGCGGATCGTGGCATACCGGAATTACGGAGCGTTGATATCGGGTTGTGTCCTAGGCGTGACTTGTCACGGCCTGGAGTCGGCGCCGGGCTCGGGTACCTTGTGTGGGATGCGAGTGGTTCTGAGGCCGAGCCATCCCGGTGTTGCCCGCGAGGCGGCGCCGGATCCGGCGATGCGTGCCGCTCGTGAGGCGGGTCGGGCCCCCGAGTCCGCCTGTTCGACTCCCCGCGGCGAGCGTCGCACAGTATGCCGCACGCGTACTCCTTCGCGCTGGAATATGCCCGAAGCGCTTGTTGGGGTGACTGTACGTCAACCATGCTGTCTCGTAAGGGAATCACGTTCCGTGATCCTTGTTCTGGCCATGCAGAAAATGGCTACGATCGTGGCCCTTGTGAGGCGCGAGGCGATGTGTCCGCCGGTTCGGATGGTGTGAGCGGTGCAGGTGCTTCAAGTGCAGCTGGAGATCCGGCCCGACCCCGCGGAGGTGGGGCGAGCCCGGCGATGGGCCAGGTCGAGGCTCGCCGGGTCAGGCATAGGGGCCGATGAACCGCTCGCCGAGACGCTGATCCTGCTCGTCTCCGAACTCGTCACCAATGCCGTGGTGCACACCGGCTGTCCGGCCGTGCTGCGGCTCTCCCTGCCGGGCGGGTGCGAGGCGGCCACCGTCCGCCTGGAGGTGGCCGACACCAGCGCCCGGCCCCCGATTCCCCGCCATGCCGAGGGCGACGAGACCAACGGTCGCGGCCTGGAACTTGTCGACGGTCTCGCGGACCGCTGGGGCTGGAACCCCGAAGGCGCCGGCAAGCGGATCTGGTGCGAGGTGGACCGCTGCGCACCGGGGGCCTCGACGGGCGCCGCCTATCCGGGCTACGAGGACTTCGCGTACGAGGCGGTCTAGGGCCGTCTCCCGGCCCGGACGGCCGTCCGGAGGACCTGCCGCCCGAGCCGCCCGCGCCGCCTGTGGCGCCCGTGGCGCGTAGCCGGCGTCGCGTCGGGGTCGCGGGGCCGTGAGCACCTTCGGCGCGGCGAGCTCGCCGCGCCGTGATATGCCGCCGCCGCGCCGCCGTGCCCCTCCATGCTCCGTATCGCCGGATTCTCCGGCCCGGCGCGTCGGGGTCAGCCCCTTCTGGAGCGCGGGGTGCACGATGCGGGCACCTGCGCACAGTCCCGTGGTGCCGGGCCGCGGTCGCGGCCGAATGCGCCGGGGTGTGCTTCCGTCCGTGCTGTCGCAAACGGGGATGTACAGGGATGAACCTCCGAGCGGGTGTTGACGTGACGTGTCCGTTTGATCACGCTTGTGGTCAGCGATTCGCCGCGAGGGGACGGCGAGGGTTCCGGTGACGGGGGCCCTCGGCGAGTGTGAGTCGCATTCGGCGTCGGCTCCTCCCCGGGCCAGGAGGAGCAGGGCGGGTACGCCGGAGCCGGATGGCGGCGCGCAGTGCCGTGCTCGGGGCGCGCAGTGACGCGCCGCCAGCCGATCCAGGTCCGCGGCGGTTCGCGACGGCGGCCGACGGGGGTCGAGGGTGGTTCGCGACGGCGGTCGACGCGGGTCGGCGGCGGTTACCGGCCGGCCTCGGCGCCTTGTGCTTCGCGGCGGCGGCCGGTGGCCGGCCGTCGTGCCGCGTGACGGACGGCCCTCAGAGCACCGCGACCGGTGCCACCGGAGTCCCCGTGCCGCCGACGAAGGGCTCGGGCATGGCCGACAGCAGGAACGCGTAGCGGCCCTCTTCTCCACAGGCTGTGGACAACTCTTCGAGATTCCAGTTCTGGCCCTGGAGCATCCCCATCTCGACCAGGTCGAGCGCGTGCACGGGCAGCCACAGGTCCTCGATCTCGGGTGGGAAGATCTCGAAGGTGAGGGTGTCGTTCGCGACCGCCGCGACGTCGCGTGCGTGGAACCACTGCGGGGTGTGCACCGACAGGCCCGGCGAGGGATAGCCGTACGCGTGCTTGTCCCCGGCGAGATACACCTGGACCTGGCCCGTGCGCACCAGGACGATGTCGCCCGCCCGGACCCGCGTGCCCGCCAGCTCCTCGGCGGCGTCCAGGTCGCCGGGCGTCACGGGGTGCCCGCCGTCGAGGCGCTCCACGCCCCGCGCCCGCGCGACGTCGAGCAGGACGCCCCGCGAGACGATGTGCCGCGGTTTGTCGATCCCGCTGAACTCGGCGCCGCCGTGCGGGGTGACCGTGCCGGCCGGGCGGCCGTTGTAGATCTTCCCCGAGTGGGAGACATGGGTGAGGGCGTCCCAGTGGGTGCCCGCCTGGAGCCCCATGGTCACGGCGTCGTCGCTGCAGGCGACGGTCCCGGGGCCGAAGAGCTCCTGGTTGACCTGCACCATGACGTGCAGCGGATTGACGCGTCCCGGGATCATGCCGGTCTGTACGCCGTCCTGCCTCAGGGGCAGCGCCAGCGGCACGCGGCGTCCCGAGCGCACGGTCGCGGCGGCCTGCCGTACGACCTCGTCGGTGATCAGGTTCAGCGTCCCGATCTCGTCGTCCGACCCCCAACGGCCCCAGTTGTTCACGCGCTTGGCGATGTCGTGGAACTCCGGACGGAGCGCCCGCTGTGACATGAGTCCTCCCCGGGGGCTTGTCTCCAGGTATCTGACGGGTCGTAGAATCCGAGTTGAATCTAACGGACCGTCAGAAACTGCGGGAAGGGGCCGGGCGTGGGGAACTTCTTGGCAGGCAAGGTCGTCGCCGTCACGGGAGGCGGACGGGGGATCGGCCGGGCCGTCGCCCTCGCCGCCGCGGCGGCGGGCGCGCGGGTCGTCGTCAACGACTACGGCGTGTCCGTCGAGGGCGCCGAGCCCACCAGCTCGGTCGCCGAGGCCGTCGTCAAGGAGATCGAGGCGGCCGGCGGGGACGCGGTGGCCGTCGCCGACGACATCTCGACCATGGCGGGCGGGCAGCGCGTCGTGGACACCGCGCTCGCGTCGTACGGACGGATCGACGGCGTGGTGTGCGTGGCGGGGATCCTGCGCGAGCGGATGCTGTTCAACATGTCCGAGCAGGAGTGGGACCCGGTGGTCGCCACCCATCTGAAGGGCACGTTCACGCTGTTCCGGGCCGCCTCCGCGGTGATGCGCGAACAGGGCTCGGGCACCCTCATCGGCTTCACCAGCGGCAACCACCAGGGATCCGTCTCGCAGGCCAACTACAGCGCGGCGAAGGGCGGGATCATCTCGCTCGTCCGCAGCGCGGCGCTGGGGCTGCACAAGTACGGGGTGACGGCCAACGCGGTCGCGCCGGTCGCCCGGACCCGTATGTCCGCGGGCGTACCCATGGAACTCAAGGAGATCGGCGAGCCGGAGGACGTCGCCGCGCTGGTCGTCTACCTGCTGTCCGACCGGGCGCGCGAGGCCCGGATCACCGGCCAGGTGTACACGATCGCCGGTCCCAAGATCGCGGTGTGGGCGCAGCCCCGCGAACTGCGCGCCGGGTACGCGGACGGCACCTGGACCCCCGAGCGGATCGCCGACTTCCTGCCGGGCACCGTGGGCGTCGACCCGATGCCGCTGCTGGAGCAGGTCGAGGCCATGGCGCGGGCGGCGGCCGCCAAGGCACGGCCGAACGCGTGAGGGCCCTGGCGGCCAAGGAGGGGGGAGCGCGCATGGAGTTCGGATTCGGCGCCGAGGACGAGGAGTTCCGGCACGAGGTGCGGGCGTGGCTGGCGGCGCACCTCACCGGCCGGCCCGAGCGCCGGGACTGGGAGCGGGAGCTCGGCCGGGGCGGCTGGATCGGCCTCGGATGGGGCGAGGACGGGTACGGCAACCGGCGGGCGAGCCTGATCCAGCAGGTCGTCTGGGCCGAGGAGTACGCCCGCGCGAAGGCGCCCGCCCGCTCGGGGCACATCGGGGAGAACCTGCTCGCCCCCACCCTCGTCGCGCACGGCACACCGGAGCAGAAGTCCCGTTTCCTGCCGCCCGTCGCCCGCGGCGACGAACTCTGGTGCCAGGGCTACAGCGAGCCGGGTGCGGGCTCGGACCTCGCCGGGGTGCGGACCGCGGCCGTACGGGACGGTGGCTCGTACCGTGTCACCGGGCAGAAGATCTGGACCTCGCTGGCCCACGAGGCCGACTGGTGCTTCGTGCTGGCCCGTACCGGTGCCGGCTCCGTCCGCCACCACGGCCTGTCCTTCCTGCTCGTCCCGATGGACCAGCCCGGCCGCGTCGAGGTCCGCCCCATCCGGCAGCTCACCGGCACGAGCGAGTTCAACGAGGTCTTCTTCGACGGGGCGGTGGCGCGCGCCGAGCACCTGGTCGGCGGCGAGGGCGACGGCTGGCGCGTCGCGATGAGCCTCCTCGGCTTCGAGCGGGGGGTCTCCACACTGGCCCAGCAGATCGGGTTCGCCGAGGAGTTGGGGCGCGTCGTGGAGGCGGCCGTGGCGAGCGGAGCCGTCACCGATCCCGTCGTGCGCGACCTGCTCGTACGCCAGTGGGCCGAGCTGCGCACCATGCGCTGGAACGCCCTGCGCACGCTCGGCGGTCGGGACACGGACGGTACCGGGGCGCCCAGCGTGGCGAAGCTGCTGTGGGGCGGCTGGCACCGGCGGCTGGGCGAGCTCGCGGTACGGGTGCGAGGGCCCGGGGCGGCGGTGGGGCCGGTCGACTGGTCGGCGGCGGCACCGTACGAACTGGACGCGTTCCAGCACCTGTTCCTGTTCAGCCGGGCCGACACCGTCTACGGCGGCTCGGACGAGGTCCAGCGCACCATCATCGCCGAGCGCGTGCTCGGCCTGCCGAAGGAACCCAGGGGATAGCCCCGGGACACGAACCCACGGGACGGCCCCGGGAGCGGAACCCGGTGGCGGCCCGGGACAGAGGGGAGCACGGCGCGATGCGAGGCGTGATCTTCGACGGGAAGCAGACCCAGGTCGTGGACGACCTGGAGGTACGGGAGCCGGGCCCCGGCGAGGTACGGGTCGCCCTCTCCGCGGCCGGACTCTGCCACAGCGACCTCTCCGTGGTGGACGGGACCATCCCGTTCCCCGTGCCCGTGGTGCTCGGACACGAGGGCGCGGGCGTGGTGGAGAAGGTCGGCGACGGCGTCACCCACGTCCGGCCGGGCGACCATGTGTCCCTGTCCACGCTGGCCAACTGCGGTGCCTGCGCGGAGTGCGACCGGGGGCGGCCGACGATGTGCCGCAAGGCGATCGGGATGCCGCAGCAGCCGTTCACACGGGCCGGGCGGCCGCTGTACCAGTTCGCCGCCAACTCGGCCTTCGCGGAACGCACGGTCGTGAAGGCCGTGCAGGCGGTCCGGATCCCCGAGGACATCCCGCAGACGTCCGCCGCGCTCATCGGCTGCGGGGTCCTGACCGGTGTCGGCGCGGTCCTCAACCGCGCCCGGGTGGACCGGGGCGACAGCGTCGTCGTGATCGGAACGGGCGGTATCGGTCTCAACGTCCTCCAGGGCGCACGGATCGCGGGCGCCCTGAAGGTCGTCGCGGTCGACGCCAACCCGGCGAAGGAGTCCGCCGCCCGCAGGTTCGGCGCGACGCACTTCCTGACCTCGACGGAGCGGGTGAAGGACATCCTGCCGACCGGCGCCGACCACGTCTTCGAGTGCGTCGGCAGGGTCGAACTCGTCCGCGAGGCCGTCGAACTGCTCGACCGACACGGGCAGGCGGTGCTGCTCGGGGTGCCGCCGGCGACGGCCGAGGCGTCCTTCCTCGTCTCCTCCCTGTTCCTGGACAAGTCGATCCTGGGCTGCCGCTACGGTTCCTCCCGCCCGCAGCGCGACGTCGCGCTCTACGCGGAGCTGTACCGCGAGGGCCGCCTGCTGCTGGACGAGCTGGTCACGGCGACGTACCCGGTGGAGGACTTCGACAAGGCCGTGGAGGACGCGCACCAGGGGAGGGTGGCGAGGGCGGTGCTGACCTTCTAGCGACCGGGGGCCGCGACCGGGCGGCGGCCGTCGCCCCGCTCCCGGCCCGGCGCGGACGGCGTGAGGGAGTCGCCGGAGCCCGCGTCGCCGCCGGGTCCGGGTCCGGTGCTCCCCGCCCGGAAGGTCCGCCGGTACACGGTGGGCGTGACCCCGAGCGCCGCCTGGAGGTGCTGGCGCATCGACTGCGCCGTGCCGAAGCCCGCGTCCCGCGCCACCTGGTCGATGGACAGGTCGCTGGACTCCAGCAGATGCCTGGCCCGTTCGACGCGCTGCTGGGTGAGCCACTGTCCGGGGCTGATGCCGACCTCCTCGCGGAAGCGGCGCGTGAAGGTGCGCACCGACATGGCCTCCTGCTCGGCCATGTCGCGCAGCTGGATCGGCTCGTGCAGGCGGCCGAGAGCCCAGGCGCGGGCCGCGGTGGTGGTGGCCGCCTGCGCCTGCGGGACCGGGCGCTGGATGTACTGCGCCTGACCGCCGTCGCGGTGCGGCGGTACGACCGTGCGGCGGGCCACCTCATTGGCGACGGCGGCACCGTGGTCCCGGCGTACGAGATGGAGGCACAGGTCGATCCCGGCCGCGACCCCGGCGGAGGTGAGCACGTCGCCGTCGTCGACGAACAGCACGTCCGGGTCGACCCGGATCCTCGGGAAGAGCTGCTGGAAGTGGTCCGCGTGCATCCAGTGCGTGGTGGCGGGGCGTCCGTCGAGCCGGCCGGCGGCGGCGAGGACGTAGCCGCCGATGCAGATGGAGACGAGCCGGGTGCCGGGGCGGATGCGGGCGAAGGCCGAGGCCAGTTCGGGGGTGAGGACGCCGTCCTCGTAGACCGGGCCGAGCTCGTACGACGTGGGGACCACCACGGTGTCGGCGGTGTCGAGCGCCTCCGGTCCGTTCGCGACGAGGACGGCGAAGTCGGCGTCCGTCTCGACCGGTCCGGGCGCCCGAAGCGAACAGGTGACGACCTCGTACAGGGGCCGGCCCTCGGCGTCTTGTGCCTTGCCGAAGATCCGCTGCGGGATGCCCAGCTCGAAGGGCATCAGGCCATCGAGCGCGAGGATGGCGACGCGGTGCCGCCGGTGCGGTGCCTGCTGTTCGGTCATGGCCCGATCCTAACGAATGCTGTCCTTCGGGCCAGTGGTTCGTGCGGAGCCCGTCCCCGAAGCTCTATGTCGTGACCCAGACAACCGAAGCCGCCGCGCCCGTCGAGGACTCCCGACCCGCACGCCCCTTTGGCGCCCACCGCATCCACCGCGCCTGGTTCGTCGCCGCCGTCACCTTCGTGACGATCATCGGCGCGGCGGCTTTCCGCTCGCTGCCGGGACTCCTGATCGATCCGCTGCACCAGGAGTTCCACTGGTCGCGCGGCACGATCGGAGCCGCCGTCTCGGTCAACCTCGCGCTGTACGGGCTGACGGCGCCGTTCGCCGCCGCGCTGATGGACCGCTTCGGCATCCGGCGCGTGGTCGCCGTCGCGCTGACGGTGATCGCGCTCGGCTCCGGTCTCACCGTGTGGATGACGGCGGCCTGGCAACTGCTGCTGTGCTGGGGCCTGCTCGTGGGCCTGGGCTCCGGTTCGATGGCCCTGGCCTTCGCCGCGACGGTCACCAACCGCTGGTTCACCGAGCGCAAGGGCCTGGTGACGGGCATCCTGACGGCCGCCTCGGCGTCCGGCCAGCTGATCTTCCTGCCGGTGCTGTCCTGGATCGTCGAGGAGCACGACTGGCGTCCGGCCGCGGTCACCGTCTCCCTAGCCGCCCTCGCGGTCGTCCCCTTCGTGTGGCTGCTGCTGCGCGACCATCCGGCGGACGTGGGCCAGAAGCCGTACGGCGCCACGGAGTTCGTGCCGAAGCCCGAGCCGGTGCCCGGAGCCGCCCGGCGCGCGGTGACCGTCCTGCTCTCCGCCGTCCGCACGGGACCCTTCTGGCTGCTCGCCGGCACCTTCGCGATCTGCGGCGCCTCCACGAACGGCCTCGTGCAGACCCACTTCGTGCCCGCCGCCCACGACCACGGCATGCCCGTCACGGCGGCCGCCTCGCTCCTCGCGGTCATCGGTGTCTTCGACGTCGTCGGCACGATCGCCTCGGGCTGGTTCACCGACCGCTTCGAGCCCCGCCGGCTGCTGGCCGTGTACTACGCGCTGCGCGGCGTCTCGCTGCTGTTCCTGCCGATGCTCCTCGCCCCGAGCGTGCAGCCGCCGATGATCTTCTTCATCGTCTTCTACGGCCTCGACTGGGTCGCCACGGTCCCGCCCACGCTGGCCCTGTGCCGCGAGCAGTACGGCGAGGACAGTGCCATCGTCTTCGGCTGGGTCCTCGCCTCCCACCAGGTCGGCGCCGCCCTCGTCGCGTTCCTCGGCGGTGTCGCGCGGGACACCTTCGGCTCGTACGACGTCGTCTGGTACGCCTCGGGCGCGCTGTGCGCGGCGGCGGCGCTGATGGCGCTGGTGATCCGGCGCAGGCGTCCGGTGACGGCCGCACCCGCACCTGCGCTCGCATGACGGTCGGGGGTGGTGCCTGAGTGCCGCGGTCCACGTGAGGGCCGCGGGCCGGGTGCCGGTCGCGTTCCTCGTGCCGGTCGCGGTCTAGAGGAAGCGGCCCTTGTGGAAGAGCAGCGGTGCGGCGTCGTCGTCCCCGGTGCCGAGGGCGTCCACCCGCCCCACCACGATCAGATGGTCGCCACCCGTGTGCACCGCGTGGATCGTGCAGTCGATCCAGGCCGCGACCCCGGCGAGCCGCGGCGAGCCGGAGACCGGCGCCGCGTCGTACGCGACCCCGGCGAACTTGTCCGCGCCGCTCACCGCGAAGCCGCGGCACAGCTCGCCCTGGTGGGCCCCGAGGACGTTCACGCAGAAGACTCCCGCGCGGGCGATCCGCGGCCAGGTCGTCGACGTGCGACCGACCATGAAGCAGACCAGCGGGGGGTCGAGGGAGAGCGAGGCGAAGGACTGGCAGGCGAAACCCGCGGGCCCCGCCGGTGCCTCGTGATCCGTCGCCCCGGTGTCCGGGGCGGTGACCACGGTGACGCCGCTCGCGAAGTTCCCGAGCACCCGGCGGAACTCGCTCTGGTCGACCGGTGCGCGTTCGTCCTCGCCGACCGCGCGGAGGTCCGGCCGCGGCAGCGCCTCGACGGGCCCCGCGGCGGTGGGGGCCCCGGCCGACCGGAGGTAGCGGACGGCGGCTGCGGCCATCCCTGCGTGTCCCATCACCTTCCCCATTGAAGCTGACGGTTCGTCAGATTGGAAGGGGTGGGGTGACGGAAGGGGGGACGGGACGGACGGGGCAGGCGGCGGAAGGGCGGGCGGGGAAGCGATGTCGGGCGGGGAAGCGATGACGGACGGGGCGGAAGGGCGGCGGGCGGGTCCGGTGGGCGGGGCGGGGGCCGGGACGGTCGCCGACCCCTCGTGTGCCGTCGCGCACCGGCCGCGTATCTTTCGCCCATGGGGTGGGGAGACAGGGGTCGGCCCAGGCATCCGCGGCTGACATGGGAGACCACCGAACTGAACGCCGCCGCCGCGGTCTGTGCCGTACAGCTCGCGGTGGCCGCCGCGGTCTGGTGGGTCGGGACGTTCGACGACGACAACCGCGGGGCCGGGACCGGCGGCGCGCTCGCCGCCGCGGGCCTGCTGTGCATGGTCGTCCTCGGCCCGCTGCTGTTCGCCGCGCTCGGCATGCTGCACGCGGCCGTCCATACGATGCCGGCCGCCACGCTGGCCCGGCTGACGACCCGGCGCGCCCCCGGTCCCGAGACCGCCCGGCACCTGGCGGCCGTGATCCTCCTGGGCGTCCTGTGGGCCACCGTCGCCGTCACCCTCGGCGGTCTCTCGCCCACCGGCACACCCGCCCTGCTCCTCGCCGCCTCCGGGATCCTGCCCGCGCTGGGCGTCGGCCACGTCCGGCGGCGGGCGCGTGCCACCGGCCGCCCGTCACGCGTCCGTCGCATCTGGTCCCGCTCCGCGCTCGCCGCCCTCGCGGCGTGCGTCCTGGTCGCGACGGCCGGCGCGGTGGGGCTGTCCACGGGACTCATCGAGGAGTACGAGCCCCCGACTCTGACCACCGCACAGCTCGTCGGAGTCTGGCACGGCGACGGCGGTGCGGTGCTGCGGTTGCGGCCCGGCGGCCGGGCCGACCTCACGAAGCTGCCCGCCGAGCCCGAGTTCGGCGACGTCGCGAAGCGGGATTTCACCCGCTGCGACGGGACGGGCAGCTGGTTCCTGGACACCGACGGCCGTTACGACCCCTACGCCGGCGGGAACGGGTCCGAGGTGCGGGACGGCGTCGTCGTACGCGTGAAGGACTGCGGCCACGACACCTACTGGACCATCGGGGGCAGCCGGAGCGACCCCGAACTGTTCGTGCTCTTCGGCGACCCGGACAGCGGCGACCTGCGCATCCTGGCCCGCGACTAGGAGGGGGGCTGTCCGCCGCCGGGCCGACGGCGGATGCCGAGCGGCCGACGACGGATGTCGACGACGGATGCCGACGACGGGTCAGCGGCCCTCGAAGCGGGGATCGCGCCGTTCCACGAAGCTCGTGACGCCCTCGACGGCGTCCGCCGTCGTCATGTTGATCTCCTGCGCGGCCGCCTCCGCGGCGAAGGCCGTCGCACGGTCGGTGTCGAGAGAGGCGTTGACCAGACGCTTGGTGAGGGCCAGCGCACGGGTCGGGCCGGCTGCGAGCCGCTCCGCCCACGCGCGGGCGGTCTTCTCCAGGTCGTCCGGCGGCACGACCCTGTTGACGAGCCCGATCCGCTCCGCGTCCGCGGCCGTCAGCGCGTCGCCGAAGAACATCAACTCCTTCGCGCGTTGCGGACCGACGAGCCGCGGCAGCAGATGGGCGCCGCCGCCGTCGGGGACGAGACCGCGGCGCACGAAGACCTCGATGAACCGGGCCGGTTCCGCCGCGAGCACGAGGTCGCACGCGAAGGCGAGGTGCGCGCCGATCCCGGCCGCCGTGCCGTTGACGGCCGCGATCACCGGCTTCTCGCAGTCGAGGACGGCGGCGATCAGGCGCTGCGCGCCGAGCCGGATCGTCCGGGCGACGTCGCCGGCGACCCGCTCTCCGGCGGGCGGACCGCCGCGCAGGTCCGCGCCCGCGCAGAAGCCGCGCCCTCGCGCGGTGATCACGACGGCCCGCACCGCGGGGTCGGCGGACGCCTCGGTGAGCAGCGCGATCACCCGTTCCCGCTGGTCCCGGGTGAGGGCGTTCATCGCCTCGGGCCGGTTGAGGGTGATCCACGAGACGGCGTTGTCAGTGGTGTGAAGTATCAATGACTCGAGGGGGTTTCCAGACTGTTGGGATATTTCCGATGGTTCGCGTGCCTCGCGCGGTTCAGGCGTTTCGCGCGGCCCGGCGGACCGACGGGAATCCGGGGATTCACAGGGGGAGTCGGACATGGGGGTACTCCGATGCGTGCGGGGGACGGTGGGCCCTGCGGCGGGCCGGTCAGTGGCAGACCACCATGGCGTCCAGGGCCACCGCGCCCTGCCCGCGCGGCAGCACCATCAGCGGATTGATGTCCAGCTCCGCGATGTCGTCGCCGAGTTCGAGGGCCATCCGCTGCACACGCAGGGCGACCTCGACGAGCGCGTCGACGTCCACCGGCGGCCCACCGCGCACCCCGTCGAGAAGGGCCCGCCCTCGCAGCTCCGACAGCATCGCCCGCGCCTGGTCCTCACCGAAGGGCGGCACGCGCACGGCCGTGTCCCGCAGCACCTCGACGAGCACACCGCCGAGTCCCACGGTCACGGTCGGCCCGAAGAGCGGGTCGTGGGTGACACCGACGACCATCTCGACACCCCGCTCGACCATCTGGCACACGAGCACACCGTCGAGCGAGATCCCCTCGTAGCGCGCGATGTCGGTCAGCTCGCGATAGGAGTCGCGGACCTGGCTGGCGGAGGTCAGCCCCACCTTGACCAGGCCGAGTTCGGTCTTGTGGGCGATCTGCGCGCCGGAGGCCTTCATGACGACCGGGTAGCCGACCAGACTCGCCGCCCGTACGGCCGCCGCCGCGCTGGTCACCAGTTGCTCACGCGGCACCCTGATGCCGTAGGCGCGCAGCAGTTGCTTGGCCGCGTGCTCGCTCAGCTGCTGGCCGGGGCGCATCAGCGCCTGCGCCTTGCGGAAGGAGGGCGAGGGCGTGCGGGGTGCCTCGTCGAAGGGGGAGCGGTAGGCCGAGACGAACCGGTGGTGGTCCAGGTGGGCGCGTACGGCGGTGATGCAGTTGGCGAAGGTGCGGAAGGTGGCGACCCGTGAGGACCCGAGCAGCGTCTCGCGGTAGGCGGCCTCCGTTCCGACCGGCGACCCCCACACCACGCACACCAGCTTGTCCGTCTGCTCCGCCGCGTCCACCAGATCCCGGGCGAGCCTGTCGCTCATCGGCGGGAAGGGGCCGGTGATGGGGCAGACGAGCACCCCCACGGAAGGGTCGGCGAGGATCGCGTCGATGATCTTCCGGCCGCGCCAGTCGCCCACGGGATGCCCGCCGTTGTCGACGGGGTTGGCGACGTTCAGGTAGTCGGGTATCCACTGGTGCAGCTCGGCCTGCTTCTCCTCGGACAGCGTGGGCAGCGCGAGCCCGGCCTCGCTCGCCAGGTCCGCGAAGTGCGCGCCCGTGCCGCCCGAGATCGAATAGACGACGACGCCCTCGGCGTGCGGGGCGCGTGCCCGCGCCAGCAGGGCGGCGGTGTCCTGGAGCTCGTCGAGCCCGTCGACGCGGATCACTCCGTACTGCCGCATGGCCGCGTCCACCACCGCGTCGGCGCCGGTCAGCTTGCCGGTGTGCGAGGCGGCCGTGCGGGCGCCGGTCTCGGTGCGGCCGACCTTGACCGCGACGACGGGCACCCCGCGCCGGGCCGCGCGGTCCGCGGCGAGCAGGAAGGAGCGGCCGTCCTTGAGGCCCTCGACATAGCAGGCGATGGCCCCGATGCCGGGTTGTTCGGAGAAGTAGGAGATGAAGTCGGCGGCCTCCAGGTCGGCCTCGTTGCCGGTGGGCGCCCAGTGGGAGAGCCGGACGCCCAGCTCCTGCATGGCGAACACCGGGCGTCCCTGGTGCCCCGACTGGGTGATGAGCGCGATCGCCGGACCCGCGAGATCGTCGCGGAAGTGCTCGAAGGCGTTGAGGTTCGTGTTGGGGCCGAGCAGGCGGAGCCCGGAGCGCCGGACGGCGGCGGCGAGACGGTCCTGCGCCTCGGCGCCGTCGGCCCCGGTCTCGGCGAATCCGGAGGCGAAGGCGACGGCGAACCTCACTTTGGCCTGGGCCAGTTCCTCGATCACGGGGAGGGGGTCGCCGACGAGCAGCACGGCGAGATCGACCTGCTCGGGCAGGTCGGCGACGGAGGGGAAGCAGGGGATGCCGAAGACGGACCGGCGGGTGGGGTGCACGGGGTGCAGCCGGGCGCCGACCCGCTCCGCCCAGGCGATGAGCTGCCTGGTGATGCCGGTGTTGGGCCGTCCCTCGGCGTCCGAGGCGCCGACCACGGCCACGGATCCGGGACGGAAGAAGCGGTCCAGATCGGGGACGTCGGCGTACAGCGGTCGCCCGCTGACGTCCAGGTCGTCGACCTCGGCCGGCCGGCCGTGCACGACCGGCGAGGGTTGCTCGCCGCAGGCGATGACCCGGGCCCGGCGGGAGTCGGTGGTGAGGGTGCCGTGGGTTGATCCAAGCATCGGTCCGCCCGCTCCTGTGTGACAGCCAACTTTTAACTGACGCAGTGTCAGATTACGCAACTGACGTCGCGTCAGGAACCGTCGTGCAGGCAAAGGCTGTGCGCGAGGAGGGGGTGCGGCGGTGCGGCCTCGGCCCCGGTGGTCCGGCGGGAGGCGCGTGCGGGGGTGCGGCGGGTACGTGGTTCGTACCCGCCGCCCGGCCGGGCGGAACCGTCACGGCGCCGCCCGGACCTCCTTCGCCACGCGCTCGCCGGAGCGGACGGCGCCGTCATGCAGCCGTTCCAGCAGGTGGAGGTCTTGGTGCCGGCCCCGCCCTCCGTCGATGCGAGTCGAACACGAGAGGTGGATGGAGCCGCAACCGGAGAGTGGGCAGGGCTCGCATTCCGGCCCGCGTGGCTGGACGGGTACAGCACCGGCACCACATACGACGTCCGGGTAACGCGATTGGTATGTGGGGGAGTTGCGCGCTGTCGCTGTCGCTGTCGCTGCGCGCCGGAGACCGGAGATGCAATCGCGAGCCGGAGCGGGAGCCGGCGTCGCTCGCCGCACCGGAGCCGCACGCCGCGGTCCGCGGGCCTGCCCGGCGGGCGAGGGGCGCGGTTGGGTAGGCGCGGGTGCGGCCCGGCGAGCGGACGCGACGGCGGACCGCCGGGCGTAGGCGTCGGGCGTAGGCGTCGGGTGCCGGACGTCGAGTGCCGGGTGTCGAGTACCGGGTGTCCGGTGCCGGGCGTCGAGCCTTACGCCGGGGCGGTGGCCGGGCTGCCGGGCGGGGGTGCGCGGGTCAGCGGGCGGCGGGTGCGGACCCCCGCGCCGTGGCCGTGTGGCGGGCGACCGACTTGGCGATCTTGTGGGCGTCGAGGGCGAGTTCGCGGAACATGCCGCTGATGGGGTTGGTGAAGCCGGTGAAGTAGAGACCCGGGGCGTCCTTCGGGGAGCGGGCGCCGTGCACGACCGGGCGGCCGCGCGGGTCGAGCACGCCGAGGTGGCCCACGACGTCCTCCAGCGCGCGGACGTAGCCGGTGGCGGCGATCACCGTGTCCGGACCGATCCGCTGCCCGTCGGCGAGGATCACCTTGCCGTCCTCGAAGCCGTCCACGGCGGCCACGATCTCCACCTTGCCCTTGCGGACGGCGTCGATGAGGCCGACGTCCTGGACGGGGATGGAGCCCTCGTTGACGCGGGAGTAGAGCCCGGTCTCGGGGCGGGGCAGCCCCTGGGCCGACAGGTCGGGGACGCTCAGCCTGGCCATCGGCCGGGCGAGTCGGTCCACGAGCCCCACCGGCAGCCGCCGGACCAGGATCCCGGTGAACTGCGCGGCCCACCCTGCGGTGGAGCGGCGCACGATGTGCGGTGCGGTGCGGACCGACAGGCGTACGCGGCGGGCACCGCCCTCGACCAGGTCCACGGCGATCTCGGCGCCCGTGTTGCCGATGCCGACGACGAGTACGTCCCGGCCGGTGTAGGGCGTGGGGTTGCGGTACTGCCCGGCGTGCAGCAGCTCGCCGGTGTAGTCGTCCCGGCCGGGCCAGTCGGGCAGGCGGGGCGTGTGGTTGTAGCCGGTGGCGACGACCACGGCGCTGCCCGTCAGCTCACGTCCGCCGGTGGCGCGCAGCAGCCAGCCGTCGCCGCCCGGCGCGGGCTCGATGCGCGAGACCTCGACGCCGGTGACGATCTCCAGCTGGTGGTGCTCGGCGTACTTCTCCAGGTAGCGCACGACGTCGTCGCGCGACACCCAGCGCCCGAAGGAACGCGGCATGGGCAGCCCCGGCAGCGCGGACAGCCGCCGGGTGGTGTGCAGGTGCAGCCGGTCGTAGTGGCGCCGCCAGGAGGCGCCGACCTTGTCGGACTTCTCCAGCACGACGGCCCGTACGCCCTGGGCGCGCAGTGCGTACGCCGCCGCGAGTCCGCCGGGGCCGCCGCCGATCACGTACACGGGGCGGTCTTCGTGGGACGGCACCGTGCGGGGTGTCGAGGAAGCAGTCGAGTCGGCCATGAGCGCGAGCGTAATCACGACTTAGCTTGATAGGTCTCGGTCAAGACCGGAATCGGTTGCGAACTGATCACGGTTGTAGGAGGAGTGGGTGGGGTCGGTGGCGTAGACGGCCTCGTTGTGGCGGGGGTGTGGAGTGGGGTGGCGGTGTCGCGCCGGTCCGGTCCGGGGGACGGTGCGCCACGGACGGTGCACGCCTCTTGCGCGGTCCGCGCGCTTGCGCTGAACTGACGTACCGTCAGATCTGGCGGTGCGGCGGGAGGATCGGCCATGGACACCATCTGGCTCAGTGGCGCGGAATGGCTGGCGGTGCTCCGGATCGGGCTCGGCCTGTGGTGGCTGGAGAGCTGGCGGCACAAGGACAGGAAGGGCTGGCTCGAGCGGGGCACCGGGATCGCCTGGGCGGCGGACGTCGCGGCCGAGCACCGCTGGAACGCCGTGCGCTCCGGCTTCGACGCGGTCGTCGCGCCGCGCCCGCGCACGATGGCGTACGTCGTCGTCTACGCCGAACTGGCCCTCGGACTCGGCCTGGTCACCGGCCTGCTGACGCCGGTCGCGCTGGTCGGCGGACTCCTGCTGAACCTCCTCTACCTCGTCCTCATGATCCACGACTGGGCCGAGCAGGGGCAGAACTCGATGATGGCGCTGATCTCCCTGGTCGCCCTGTTCGGGATGTCGTGGCAGACGTGGTCGCTGGACGACGCGTTCGGACTCTTCCGATGAGCGGGACGGTGAGCGGCGCGTCCGGCGCGCGGTTCGACCTTCCCGAGGCGGACGCCTTCACCCGGCCGTACTGGGACGCGGCGGCCGAGGGCCGGCTGCTGCTGCGCCACTGTGCCGCCTGCGACCGGTCGCACCACTATCCCCGGGAGTTCTGCCCGCACTGCTGGAGCGAGGACGTCGCCTGGCGGCCCGCGAGCGGGCGCGCCACGCTCTACACCTGGTCCGTCGTGCACCGCAACGACCTCCCGCCCTTCGGCGGACGTGTGCCGTACACCGCCGCCGTCGTGGATCTCGCCGAGGGGCCGCGGATGATGACCGAGGTGGTCCAGTGCCTCCCCACGGCCCTGCGGGTGGGGATGGAGCTGGAGGTGACGTTCCGGGACGCGGGGGCGGTGCGGGTGCCCGTGTTCCGGCCCCCGGTGTGAGCGGGCGGCGACGGCGACGGAGGCGGCGACCGCCCGGCACGGACCCGGTCACCGCCGTCGCGGCCGCCATGGAGCCGATCACCACGGACCCGGTCACCACCGACCCGACCGCCGCGGCCGCGGGTGCCAGGACCCCGGTCACCGAGGCCATGGCTGTCACGGACCGGGATCCGAACAAACCCCACGACTCCGCGTGGCGCGGGGGGATTGAATGGCCCGATGAGCAACGTCCACCAGCAGTACGCAGTGAACCCCTTTCCCGAGCTGCGTGGTCACGGTCTGTGGCTGCGCCCCTGGGACGCGGAGTCCGACGCCGACGCCGCGGCGTGGCTCCGCGGGCTGTCCGATCCGGAGTTCCAGCGCTGGAACACGCCGCTCAAGTTCGTGCGCGACATCGACGCGGCCCGGGAGTCGCTGCGTTCGCGCGCCGAGAGCGCGCGGGAGGGCACCGGCGTCGCCTTCCGCGTCACCGATCCGGACACCGGGGACTCGCTCGGCCACATCGGCATCAACGCCATCGACCACGTGATGCGCCGCGCCATGGTCGGCTACTGGGTGCTCCCCGAGGCCCGCGGTCGGCACGTCGCCACCCGTGCCCTGCTCCTGGCCACCCGGTTCGCCTTCACCGAACTGGCCCTGCACCGCATCGAACTGGACCACGCCGCCGGCCACGACGCCTCCTGCCACATCGCCGAACGCTGCGGCTACCGGTACGAGGGCACGCTGCGCGGCGCGATGTTCGAGGCGGGCCGCCACGACGCCTTCCGCGACTGCCATCTGCACGCCCGCCTCACGACCGACCCGGAACCGGAGGCCCCGGCCCTCGCGGAGGGCGCGCGGTGAGATCCGCCCCGGGGGAGCCACCGTAGCCCGGGAGCCACCGCAGACCGGGAGCCGCCGAAAACCGGAGGCGGTGCGCGGCCGGCCCGCGAGACCATGGGGCATGGACCCCGCTTCCCGTTCCTTCGCCGCGTCCGCCGCGTCCCGCGACTGGCAGGTCACCCACGACCTGGACCGCTTCCTCGGGCGGGCCGGCGACTTCCTGCGCTCCGAGCCCGCGCTGCACACCGTGACGCTGTCCGTGACGGCGGCGCTGCGCCGGCGCGGGGACCGGGCGTTCGGGCAGGAGGCGCCCGTCTTCGGATTCCTGGAGCGGGAGGGCGCCGTGCGGGCGGCCTTCTTCCGCACGCCGCCTTACGGGCTGAGCCTGACGCGGCTGTCCGCAGGGGACGCGGACGCGCTCGCCGCCCGGCTCGTCGACGAGCGGCACCGGCTGCCCGGCGTGAACGGGGACAGCCTCACCGCGGCCGCGTTCGCCGAGGCCTGGCAGCGGCGCGCGGGAGCCGGCGCCGTGCTGCGCCGGAGCGAGCGGTTGTACCGCCTCGGCACGCTGACCGTGCCGGCGCCGGCACCGCCGGGCAGGGCGCGGGTCGCGACCGCGGCGGACCGGGACCGGGTCGCCCGGTGGTGCGCCGAGTTCGCCGAGTTCGTCGGCGAGGACGCCGACCGCGACCACGGGGCCTGGGCCGACGACCGCGCGGCCTACGGGGGCGTCACTCTCTGGGAGACCGACGACGGCACGCCGCTCGCCATGGCGAGCGTGACCCCCCTGATCGCCGGACAGGTCCGCGTCGGTCCCGTCTACACCCCGCCGCAGCAGCGCGGCCGTGGCTACGCGGGCGCCGCCACCGCGGAGGTCAGCAGGGCCGCGCTGGACTCCGGCGCCGACGACGTACTGCTCTTCGCCGACCTCGCCAACCCGACCAGCACCGGGCTGTACCAGCGCATCGGCTACCGCCCCGTCGCCGACTTCGCGGTGTACGACTTCACGGCCGCGGCGACTGCCTGAGCCGCACGGCGACGGTGGCTCCCCGAGCCGCACGGCCGCGGGAGCCGCTGGGACCTTACGGCCACAGCAGCTCCTTCAGCCAGTCGCCCGAGGCCGTGCGGCGGTAGAGGAGGCGCACATGGCGGCGCCGGGCGTCCCCCTGGAAGAACTCCACCTCCTCGGGGCGAAGGCGGTACAGCGTCCAGGTGGGGGCCGGGGCGTCCGGCTCCCGGCGGGCCCGGTCCCAGGCGGCGTCGGACGCGCGCTCCAGCTCCTCGTACGAGGGCAGTACGCCGCTCTGGCGACCCACCAGCGCGGCGGCCAGCGCGCCGGTGGAGCGGGCGTGCAGGTCCGCCTGGCCCTCCTCGGGCGGGGCCGCCGTGACGGGCCCGCGCAGACGGATCTGGCGGCCCTGGGCATGCCAGTAGAAGCCGAGGGCCGCATACGGGCGGGACCCGAGCTGGCGTCCCTTGCGGCTCGTCGCGTGGCTCGCGAACGCCCAGCCGTCGGCGTCCGCGTCGTGCAGCATCACGGTCCGCACGTCCGGAAGGCCGTCCTCGTCCGCCGTCGCCAGCGACATGGTGTGCGGCTCGGGCTGACCGGCCGCCACCGCCTCCGCGAACCACCGCACGAAGAGGGGCAGCGGCTCCCCGGGCGCCTCGTCCGGCGCGAAGCCGGGCAGCTCCGTGTCCCACACCCGCAGCGACCTGAGCAGCTCATGAAGATCCGGTTCCATGCCTGTGAGTATCGCCCCGTGCCCGGCGGCAGTAGGTTGGGCCGCCTGCCGGAGCTCAGCGAGGGGAAGGCGGGGATCCGTGCGCGCGACCGAACCGGCCCTGTTCCGAAGGGCCCTGTCCCGGGTGGCCTCGCGCCGGCCGGTCCGGGGCCGCCGCGGGGGCGCGGTCCGCCCGGACGGCCGGGCCGTCCGGTGAGGCGCGTGACCGCCGCCCTCGGCTGCGCCCTGCTGCTGGGGCTCGCCGGGTGCGGTCCCTCGGAGAAGCCCCCGAAGCCGTCGCTCTCGGCGCCCGGGCTCTTCTACGTGCGTCCCACCGGCGACAAGTCCGGCCCCGAGGACAAGGAGCCGTACCACGTGAAGGTCGGGAACGACACGGGAGCGGGCGCCCGCCGGCTGGCCGTGGACGTCCTGCCCGGCTCCGAGCACGCGGTCCGGCTGCGCAGGCACGGGCACTGCTCGGGCGACACCCTCCACGTCACCTGTGACGTGGACTCCTCCTACAACAACTGGGTGAACGGCGAACGCGTCCTGCCGGTCGCCGCCGAGGGCAGCAGGCCCGGCGACACCGGGACCGTCCGGGTCACCTACACGACGAAGGACGGGAAGGAACTCTCCGCCCGCACCCGGGTCGTGGTCGGGGAGCCCGTGGTCGAGGTGCGCACCGCCGCGCCGCTGGAGGGCGTCCGCCCGGGTGCCGAGATCACCGCGCCGGTCGTCGTGCACAACGCCGGCGAGGTGCCGGTCGTCGGACTCGGGCTCGAACTCGGCTCCGGGACGCAGGAATTCACGCGGCGGTACTCCAACTGCCGCTATCCGCGGACCCATCACGGGCACACCGCGGTCTGCCGGTTCCCCCGGCTGCGCATCGCCCCCGGCGAGACCGTCGTCCTGCGCCCGGCGCTGCGCATGCGCGCCTCGGCAGCGTCCATGTACGGCTACTTCACCCAGGAGGCCTGGGCGCTGGACATGGGACCGGGCCAGTACGGCAGCTGTCCCAAGGGCGGCGATCCGGGTGACGGGCCGGCTCTGCGCGCCGAGGTCACCCGGGACGGGCACGGCAGGTTCGCCCAGCGGATCGTGAGCACCGAGGTCCGCCTCGACACCCGCGCCGACTACGAACTCTCCGACGTCACCGTGCACGGCGACCCGGGGGACGAGCGCAGGGTGCGCCTCACCGTCCACAACGAAGGGCCCGGCGATCCCGGCCGGTCCGCCCGGCTGGTGTTCGAGCCACCGGCCGGCTCCGGTGTGGTGAAGCAGCCCATGGAGGAGGTCGACGACGGCTACTTCCAGCCCTACTGCGACGAGAAGGACTTCACGTACATCTGTGACGTCGGCGAGCTCGCGCCGGGTCGGAGCCGCACCTTCGACTTCACCCTGCACCTCGGGGAGCCCGGGACGGGCAGGATCGCGCTGCGGAGCATCGAGGGGCCGGACGTCGGCCGGCCGGACCGCCGGGACCCGGACCCCACCGACGACTCGGCCCTGGTCACCGTCGCACCGTGACCGCCGTCGCCGGTCCCGCCGGACCGCTCAGTCGCGTCCCAGCACCACCGTGCCCGAGGAACAGAACCAGCCGCCGGTGCCGGAGGCGACGGCCAGTCGCGGCAGCGTGCCGTCCCGGCGGCGCACCTGCCGCCCGGCTGCTTCTCCCCGGAGCTGTCGCACCGCCTCCACCAGCAGGAACAGGCCGCGCATACCGGGATGCTGGGCCGACAGGCCACCCCCGTCCGTGTTCACCGGCAGGTCGCCGGACAGGGTCAGCCGGCCCTTCTCGACGAAGCCGCCGCCCTCCCCCTTCGCGCAGAACCCGAGGTCCTCCAGCGTCACCAGCGTCATGAAGGTGAAGGCGTCGTAGATCTCGGCGAGGTCGACCTCCTCGGGGCGGACGCCGGCCCGTCCGAAGGCGTGCCGCCCGCTGACCGCCGCGGGCGAGACCGTGAAGTCCTCCCACTCCGACATGGTGGTGTGCGAGACGTGCTCCCCGGTGCCGAGGATCCAGACCGGTGCCGTGCGGCAGTCCCGTACGTACTCCTCGGCGGCCAGCAGGACCGCGGCGCCCCCGTCGGAGCGCAGGCAGCAGTGCAGCTTGGTGAACGGGTCCGCGATCAGTGGTCCGTCGAGCACGTCGTCGACGGTGATCGGGTCCCGGAACATCGCCTCCGGGTTCGCCGCCGCGTTCGCCCGCGCCTGTACCGCCACCGACGCCAGCTGCTCGATCGTCGTGCCGTACGTGTGCATGTGCCGGCGGGCGGCCATCGCGTACTTGGCGATGAGCGTGTGGCCGTAGGGGACCTCGAACTGGAGCGGGCCGCGGGATCCGAACGACAGGTTCCCGGTGCGCCGGCCCGCCTTGATGTCGGCGCGCGCCGTGGAGCCGTACACGAGAAGGACGGCGTTGGCGTGACCCGCGGCGATCGCGTCGGCGGCGTGGGCGGCCATCACCTCCCAGGTGGAGCCGCCCACCGAGGTGGAGTCGACCCAGTCCGGGCGCAGTCCGAGGTATTCGGCCACCTCGGCCGGGGCGAGCGTGCCGAGGCCGGCGGAGGCGAAGCCGTCGACGACCCCGCGGTCCAGGCCCGCGTCGGCGAGGGCCCGTCGCGCGGCCTGGGCGTGCAGCGCGTACGGTGTCACGCCGTCCACGCGGCCGCAGTCCGAGAGGGACACGCCGACGACGGCGACTTTCCGGCTCCCTGGCGTCATGAATCTGACGGTACATCAGATCTGGCCGGGAAAGGGAGGGCGTCGCGGGCCTGTGCATTCGACACCCTCCGCCCTAACATGACGGGCCGTCAGATGAGCCGTCATGCAGAGCCCGTCGGATACGCGTGTCCCGTGAGGCCACGTGGCCGCCGCAGGAGGAGCCCGCCGATGGACGCCAGCTTCACCGCCGAACAGGACGAGATCCGCCGCACGCTCAGGGAGTTGCTGCACAAACGCTGCGGCCCGGAGGAGCTGCGGGCCGCCGTGGGCACACCCGCCGGGTACGACACGGCGCTCTGGGAGGCATTCGGCCGGCAGTTGGGGCTGCCCGGACTCGCCCTCCCCGAGCGGTACGGCGGTGTCGGCTGTTCGGTGACCGAACTGGCCCTCGCCTGCGAGGAGTCGGGCCGGCTGCTGGCCCCTGGCCCGCTGCTCGCGACAGCGGTGCTCGCCGCTCCGCTCGTCCTCGCCCTCGGCACCGAGGCGCAGCGCACGGCGCTGCTGCCCCGCCTCGCCTCCGGCGAACTGACCGCCGCACTCGCCGTGCCGGGCACGGCCCTGGCGACGGCCCTCGGCCTGGTGGGCGACAACCGGGGCGACTGGTCCGGCGGAGGCCGGGCCGGCGGGGTGCAGGCGCGCCGGGCCGACGGCGTGTGGCGCCTGTACGGGCAGGCGGCGCAGGTGCTCGACGGGCACAGCGCGGGGCTGCTCGTGGTGGCCGCGCACACGGGCGGGTTCGCCCGCTCGCGGACGCTGCTGTTCCTCGTCCGGGCGGGGGCCGAGGGGCTCGTCCGCGTGCGGCAGACCACGCTGGACGGGACCCGGCCGCAAGCCCGCGTCGAACTGCGGGACGTGGAGGCCGAGTTGCTGGGCGGAGGCGATGCCGGGAGCGAGAAACGGGACGCGGCCGGCTCCGGGGTGCCGGGCGCGCTCGCCGCCGTCGGGAACACGGCCGCCGCCGTGCTGGCCGCCGAGGCCGTGGGCGCCGCGGACCGCGCCCTGGAACGGACCGTCGAGTACGTGCGGCAGCGGGAGCAGTTCGGGCGGGCCATCGGGTCGTTCCAGGCGGTCAAGCACCGGCTCGCGGACGTCTACGTGGCGGTCCAGGCGGCGCGTTCGGCGGCGTACTACGCGGCCTGGGCCGCGGCGAAGGGGGAACGGGTGGGACCACTGGCCCTCGCGCAGGCCCTGGAGGCACTGCGCACGGCGGCGGCGGAGGGGATCCAGCTGCACGGCGGCATCGGGTTCACCTGGGAGCACGACGCCCACCTGTACTTCAAGCGGGCGTCCGGCGACGAACTGCTCTTCGGGCCCGTGCACCGGCTGCGCGGGCACGCGGCGGACGCGGCACGGCTCTTCGACGGCGGGGAGGTGGCGGTGTGACGACCCAGGGACAGGGGCCGCGCCGGGTCCCCGGCGTCCGGCTGGTGCAGAAGGTGTCCGCGACCCGCGCCTTCGCCCGGGTCGCGCCGCACGTCGTGCCCGCCCTCGACCGCGCCGTGCACCGGCTGACCCGGGGCAGGGTGCTGCTCAGCGCGCAGCTGCTGCCCGGGATCGTGCTCACCGCGCGCGGCGCCCGGAGCGGGCTGGAGCGGCGTACTCCGCTGGCGTGCGTGCCGGAGGGGCCCGGTCCCGACACGTGGCTTCTCGTCGGGTCCAACTTCGGCCGCGCCGCCCACCCCGCCTGGACCGCCAACCTGCTCGCCCACCCCGACGCCGTGATCAGCTGGAAGGGTGAGGACATCCCCGTGGCCGCCCGTCTGCTGGCGGAGGAGGAGCGGGCCGCGGCCTGGAGGGCGGCGCTGGCGTTCTGGCCGCCGTACGCCACCTATCAGGCGCGGGTCGACCGGGAGATCCGGCTGTTCCGGATCGAGCGCCGCCGCCCGCCCGCGCGCTGACCGCACCCGGCGCCGGGGGCCCCGCGTCACAGTGTGGCCAGGCGCTCCACCAGCAGGAACCCACCGATTCCGAGCATCGCGGCGCCGGAGGTGCGGGCCACCGCACGGGCCGCGGCGGGGCGGGCCCGCAGCACGGCGCGGGCCAGCAGACCGACGGTGAGATAGACGGCGGCGCAGGCGGCCATGTGGACGGCCCCGAGCAGGCCGGTCTGCGCGGCCACCGGAACCCCGCCCGGCCGCAGGAACTGCGGCAGCACGGAGAGGTAGAGCAGCAGGCCCTTGGGGTTGAGACCGCTGATGGCGGACCCGCGCAGAAACGTGCGCAGCGGCGGCGCCGCGGGGGCGTCCTGGGCCGCTCCCGGCGTCGCCGGCCTGCGCAGCACTCCCCAGCCCAGCCACAGCAGGTAGCCCGCCCCCGCCACCGTCAGCCCGGTGAGGAGCGCGGGCGACCCCGCGACCAGCACCGCGAGTCCGGCCGTCGCGAGCAGTGTGTGCAGCGCGTACCCGGCGACGAGCCCCGAGACGGCGGGAAGCACCGAGCCCCGCAGCCCCGCCGAGATCGCGTACGCCCAGTCGGCGCCCGGCACGCACACCAGCAGCAGATCCACGGCCAGAAACGCCGTGACCAGTCCCCAATCCATAAGAGGGACATTAGGCGCGATCACCCCAAAGGTGTTTCCGAAGTTTGCTCGTGATCGTGTCTTACGGGGAAGAATCTGCCCCATGGACGCCGTGGACCAGAAAATTCTTGCCGAGCTCCAGCGGGACGGCCGGCTCACCGTCACCGAGCTGGCCGCCAGGGTGCGGCTGAGTGTCTCGCCCTGCCACCGGCGCCTGCGCGAGCTGGAGCGGTCCGGTGCCATCCGGGGCTATCGCGCGGTCGTGGACCCGGCCGCAGTCGGTCTGACCTTCGAGGCGCTGGTCTTCGTCTCGATGCGCCAGGAGGACCGGGACACCGTCGCCGACTTCGAGCGGGCGGTGGCGGACATCCCCCACGTCCTCGACGCGCAACGGCTCTTCGGAGAGCCGGACTACCTGCTGCGGGTCGCGACCGCCGACCTCGCGGCCTTCCAGCGGCTCTACGACGACCGGCTGGCGACGCTGCCGGGCGTGCAGCGGCTGACGTCGACGCTGGTGATGAAGCATGTCGTCACGGATCGCCCGCTGCCCTCGTAGTGGCCGGCGCAGGGGTGCGCACAGCGCAGCGGGCGGCAGTCCACACCGGTGGACTGCCGCCCGCATGACAGGAATTGAGCAGGAGATCTGAGCAGGAAAAGGGGAGGCGCTACTTCGTCGGCTTCTTCCCGGTCACGCCCAGGTGCACCAACAGCGCCAGGTTCGGCTTGAGTTCGGCCTGCTTGACGCCCCAGGACTGGAAGCCCTTCTGGTGCGAGGCCACCGCCGCGAGCATGGCGACGAGGGAGCCGGCCATCGCGGCCGGGTTCACGTCCTTGTCGACCTTGCCCTTGGACTGGAGCTCGGTGACCGTGTCCGTAAGGGAGTTGTTCACGGAGTTCAGGATCTTCATGCGGATCTTGTAGAACCGCTTGTCACCCTCGGCGGCGCCCAGGTCGACGACCCGCAGGATCGCGTCGTTCTTGCGCCAGAACTCCAGAAAGCCGTCCACGAGCTCCTGGGCGGTCTGCCAGCCGGCCTTGCCGACCCACGAACGTCCTTCGAGCAACTGGGTCAACGCCGCGCCCTCCGCGGCCATTTGCTCGGCGATCTCCAGGACGGCGCCTTCGACGTCCGGGAAGTACTGGTAGAAGGTCGCCGGCGACGTGCCCGCCTTCCGGGCGACATCAATGACTTTGACGTCCCGGTAGGGCGAGGAGCTGAGCATCTCGCTGAGGCAGTCGAGCAGCTTCTGCCGGGTCGCCTGCCCACGCCGTCCGGCCACGCGGCCGTCGACGGTACGCACTTGTCCTGTCATGCCGTCAGCTTACCGAGGGGTGATCGGAGCGCGATTCGGCCGACTGCAAATGGGGTGCGGGGCCCGCCAGGGGAGTTCACGGGGGTGGGCGCGCCCGCTCTGCGGGATGCGGGGAGGGCCGTTAGCTTGGCCGCATGGCCGAATCAGCCGTTTTCTCCGAGGGCGTGCCCTGCTGGGTCGACGCGCAGCTCCCCGACGTGGACGCGGGCAAGCGCTTCTACGGCGAGCTCTTCGGCTGGACCTTCGCCGAGGGCTACGGCCCGTCCGGCTGGGCCCGTCTCCGCGGTGAGGCCGTCGCGGCCCTCGCGCCCAAGCGGGACGGCCGGATGCCCACCGTGTGGACGGTCTACTTCGCGGCGCCCGACGTCACCGCGCTCTCGCGCCGGGTCACGGAGGCGGGCGGGCGGCTCATCACCGCTCCCGAGCCGGTCGACACCCTGGGGACGGCCGCCCTGGCGACCGATCCGGAAGGCGCCGTGTTCGGCCTGTGGCAGACCGGCACCCACCCGGGCTTCGGGCGGCGGCACGAGCCCGGCTCCTTCTGCTGGGCCGAGCTGTACGCCCGGGACACCACGACCGTCGACCGGTTCTACGGCTCCCTCTTCCACGACGCCCTCTTCGGCCCCGAGGCGACCCCCGATTTCGGCCGGGCCCCGGTCTCCGACGTCTTCCCGGCCGAAATGCCACCCCACTTCCTCGTCCACTTCGGGGTCGAGGACTGCGACGCGGCGCTGCGGACGGTGACCCGGCTCGGCGGCCGTGTCCAGGCCGCACCCTTCGAGACCTCGTACGGGCGGGTGGCGGTGGTCACGGACAACCAGGGGGCCTCTTTCGCCGTACTGGAGAGGTGAACCGGCCACCGGCCACGGGCGGCGCGGCGGTCCACCACCGGGAAATCGCACCTCTTTGTCCTGATGCGTCATGAGACACCCTGATTCGCCCCCTGGTTCGCAACCTTTGGCTCGGCCAGGAAGAATCGGGGTGCGTGCCGCCATGGCGGTGCGGTGGTGAGACGCTGCACGGGGTCGCGTTCATACGTGGACGGCGCGGCCCGTACGGGGAGGTGGCAGGCAAGTGGTGGATCAGCTGACGCAGCACGATCCGCGGCGGATCGGGCCGTTCGAGGTGCTGGGGCGGCTCGGTGCCGGCGGCATGGGGCTGGTCTATCTCGCGCGCTCGGCGTCAGGCCGGCGCGTGGCGATCAAGACGGTCAGGACGGAACTCGCCGAGGACCAGCTGTTCCGGGTCCGCTTCTCGCGCGAGGTCGAGGCGGCCCGCGCCGTGTCCGGCTTCTACACGGCGGCCGTCGTGGACGCCGACGCGCGCGCCGCGGTGCCCTGGCTGGCCACGGCCTACGTGCCCGCGCCCTCCCTCGAAGAAATAGTGAACGAGTGCGGGCCGCTCCCGGCCCAGGCGGTGCGCTGGCTGGCGGCGGGCGTCGCGGAGGCCCTCCAGTCCATCCACGGCGCGGGTCTCGTCCACCGCGACCTCAAGCCCTCCAACGTCCTGGTCGTCGAGGACGGGCCGCGCGTGATCGACTTCGGCATCGCGTCCGGCGTCTCGAACACCCGCCTGACCATGACGAACGTCGCCGTCGGCACACCCGCCTACATGTCGCCCGAGCAGGCCAAGGACTCCCGCAGCGTCACCGGCGCGAGCGATGTCTTCTCGCTCGGCTCGATGCTCGTCTTCGCCGCCACCGGCCACGCCCCCTTCCACGGCGCGAACCCCGTCGAGACGGTCTTCATGCTGCTGCGCGAGGGCCCGGACCTGGAGGGGCTGCCCGACGAGCTGCGCCCCCTCATCGAGTCCTGCATGCAGATGGAGGCCACGGCACGCCCGAACCCCGCCGACCTCCAGGCCCAGCTGGCCCCCCATCTCTTCGGCTCCGGCTCCGACGACAGCGGTACGGCCTCTGCGTGGCTGCCCGAGCGGGCGGTGGGTCTCATCGAGACGCGCCGCGGGGGCCGTCCGGCCCCCAAGCCCGCCACCGGCGGCGGACGCAGCGCAGGGGGCCGCTCCGCCGTGCCCGCGCCGCCCTCGCACTCCCCCCTGCCCGTCGGGGCGCCCGACACCGGCCCGGTGCGCCTCGCGGGCGCCCAGGTGCCCATCGGCCCCGGGCCGCGCGTCGCCGACGCCCGCGCCGCCGCCGTCAAGGCGCCGCCTCCGGAGGCGGGCCTGGCCGCGTCCTGGTCCCGGCCGCACGCAGGGGTGAACGGCGTCGATCCCGTGCCCGCCGTGGCGCCGGCCCCGCCCGCCGAGTCGGCCTCGGGCTGGCGCCCCTGGCGCTTTCGCATGTCCAACGACGTGTGGGGGACGCCCGCGGTCGCCGACGACCTGGTCTACGTCACCTCCTTCGAGGTCCACGCGCTGGACGTGGCCACCGGACGCCGCCGGTTCAAGACCCGGGACGTGGCCTGGTCCATGGCGGTCGCCGACGGCCGTATCCACGCCTCGGACGGGCCCACGCTGTTCGCGCTCGACGCCCGCGAGGGCGGCGACCTGTGGCGCCTGTCGACGGACGCCTGGGTGTACTCCCTCAAGGCGGACCGGGGCACCGTCGTCACCGGCACCCGCGGCGGTGGCGTACAGGCGTGGGAGGCCTCCAGCGGCCAGAAGCTGTGGGAGATCACCGGCGCCCAGACCGACTTCGAGTCGCCGGAAGCCGGACCGGCCCTCCACGACGGCACCGTCTACGTCTGGAAGGACGCGCGGCTGCGCGCCCTGGAGGCGCGCACCGGTGAGGAGCGCTGGTCCTACCCGGTCGGCGACGCGGCCTCCTGCGGTGGCGTACCCGTCCGGATCACCCAGGCCCCCGACGGCTACGTCTACGTCTGCGCCGGCACTCGCGTGCTCGCCATCGAGGTGGCCGGCGGACACGTCCGCTGGCACTTCGAGGCCCCGGCGGTCTTCCTCTGCCCGCCCACGTTCGCCCCCGGCCCCGCGGTCACCGGGGGCGGTGTCTACCTCGCCGACTACCTCGGCACGGTCTACGCCCTCGACGCCACCGACGGCCGCGACCGCTGGCGCATCGCCACCGAGTCCCGGGGCTCCGTCGAGCCGGTGCTCGTCGCCGCCGGTCACGTCCACGTCGGCAGCGGCAAGGGCCTCTACACCCTCGACGCCGTCACCGGTACGCCCAAGTGGCGGTTCCAGGCGGGCGGTGACCTGGTGGGTGCCCCGGCGGTGGCCGAGGGCCGGATCCACTTCGGCTCCACCGACCATCTGCTGTACACCCTGAAGGCCGACGACGGCCGGCTGCGCTGGAAGCTCGCCACGGGCGGCGAGATCACCGGCGCCCCGGTGGTCAGGGACGGGGTCGTCTACGCCTGCAGCAAGGACCGTTGCGTGTACGCCCTGGACGCGGAGAAGGGCACGGGCACGGCCCGCACGACGTAGTGCGCGCCGGGCCCGGCGGACGGTGACGGCCGTCGTGCCGGGCACGGAAGGGAGTCCGGACGGCGGCCGTCGCAGCAGACGCTACGCCCGGTCCGGGAACCCCGCCACGCGACGCCGACTCCCCCCGGGGGAAGGGCTAACGCAGCCGGAACCCGGGACGTCGTCCGGTGAACAGCCCCGCCTGCCGTTCCGTCGGCAGATTGCCCAGCGAGACGAGCTGCGGGGCGTGCGCGAGGGCCTGCGCGCGTGCCGCCTCCTTGGCGAGCCACAGCGCCCGCACGGTCCCCTGCACGGCCTCGGGCGGATGCGAGGCGATGACGGCGGCGCACTCGACGGCCGCGTCCAGCGCGGCACCGGGCGGGGTGAGTTCGGACACCAGCCCCACCTCGTGGGCCCGCCGCGCCGAGATCCGCTCGGCGGTCCCCATCAGCGCCATCCGCGCCACTTCGCCGAACGGCATCCGCTGCGCCATGTGGACGGACTCGTAGGCACTGACCATCCCGTAGGTGGTGTGCGGGTCGAAGAAGGTGGCCGTCTCGTCCGCGACCACGAACTCCGCCTCGCCCAGCAGGTAGAAGGCGCCGCCGCAGGCCATTCCGTTGACGGCGGCGATCACCGGCTTCCACAGGTCGTTGGCCTTCGGCCCGATGGTGAGGAGGGGGTCGTCCACCATGAACGGGGAGCCCGGCTGCGGCACTGTCGCGTCCCGGTCGAGCCCGGTGCTGAAGGCCCGCTCGCCGGCGCCGGTGACGACGACGGCCCGCACGCCGTCGTCGTAGCGGAAGTCCCGCCAGGCGGCACCGAGTTCGGCGGCAGTGCCGAGGTCGATGGCGTTGAGCCGGGCGGGCCGGTCGATGGTGACGACGGCGACGCCGGTGTCCTTGTCGGCGCTGACGCGCAGTCCGCCGCCGCTCACGGCCGCTCCAGGACCCAGCGGGGCACGCACACCCCGTCGACCTCGGTGAAGACCGCCTGCACCCGTGCGCCGATCCGCAGCCGCTGCACGGGGACGGAGTTCAGCGGGGCGTCGGGAGCGGTCACCAGATTGCCCACGAGACGGATCCGCGGGGCGTCCGCGAGCTCCACCACGATCGCGTTGTACGGCGCCTGTTCGGCGTAGGCGGGCAGCAGCGGGGGGTGCGGGACGACGTAGGACCACACGCGTCCCCGGCCGCTCATCCTGCGCCAGTCGCTCGCGAAGGAGTGGCAGTGCGGGCAGCAGGGGCGGGGCGGGAAGCGGAGTTCGCCGCACTCGGCGCAGGCCTGGACGCGCAGTTCGCCGTGTGCGGCGTACTGCCAGAAGGGGGCGCCGTCGTCGTCGGGTACGGGGGAGAGCAGGCTGTCGGACATCTCAGCTCCTCAGCAGAAGGGCGGAGGTCGGCACGCCTTCCCCCGCGGTGACCAGGCAGGTCGCGGCCCCGGGTACCTGTGCGGTGCTCGTGCCGCGCAGCTGCTTCACCCCTTCGTTGATGAGGTTGAAGCCGTGCACGTACGCCTCGCTGAGTCCGCCTCCGCCGGTGTTGACCGGCAGCCGTCCGCCGATCTCCAGGGCGCCGCCCTCCGTGAACGCGGCGCCTTCGCCCCGCGCGCAGAATCCGTAGCCCTCCAGGGAGAGGGGTATGAGCGGGGTGAAGGCGTCGTAGATCTGCGCCACGTCGACGTCCTCGGGGGTGAGGTCGGCGTGTTTCCACAGGTGCCGGGCGGCCGTCCAGGCGGGCCCGGTGAGCGGGTCGTCGTTCCAGTAGTTGACCATCCCGTGGTGCTGGGCGGGCAGGCCCTGGGCGGCGGAGTGGACGTAGACGGGCCGGGTGCGGCAGTCGCGGGCGCGTTCGGCGGACACCAGGACGCAGGCCAGCGCGCCGTCGGTCTCCAGACAGTTGTCGAAGAGGCAGAGCGGTTCGCTGATCCACCGGGAGGTCATGTACATCTCGCGGGTGAGCGGGCGTTCGTACATGATCGCGGCGGGGTTCTGGTTGGCGCGGTTGCGGCAGGCGAGGGCGACGTTGAAGAGGTGGTCGCGGGTGGCGCCGTACTCGTGCATGTACCTGCGGGCGAGCATGCCGATCTCGTCGGCGGGGCGCAGGAGCCCGAAGGGACGGGTCCACTGCGCCGGGGTGGGGAGCTGGACGGTGGTGTTCTTCCACGGGCGGGGGCCGGAGCCGCGTTTGCGCGACCGCCAGGCGACGCCGACGGTGGCCTGCCCGGCGGCGATGGCGGCGGCCAGGTGCGCGACCGTGGCGCAGGAACCGCCGCCCCCGTAACCGACCTTGCTGAAGAACGTGAGGTCTCCGAGGCCGACCGCCTTGGCGACCTCCACCTCGTCCGTCTCCTCCATGGTGTAGGAGGCGAGCCCGTCGACCTCCGAGGCCGTGATGCCGGCGTCGTCGAGGGCGGCGAGGATCGCCCGGCAGGCCAGGGCCTTCTCGGACTCCGGGAGGCGTCTGGCGAAGGGGGTCTGCCCGATCCCGACGACGGCTGTGGCGTCCTTGATCCCCGGCATGGGTGCACCTCCGAGCGAGGTTCCGGCTGCTGACAGGGCGTCAGGCTACAGCTAATCTGACGGACAGTCAGCTAGTGGTGTACGGGCGGGAGGTACGCGATGCGCGGTGACCTGGAGTGGACGAGCGTCCCGGGGCTGGTGCGGTCGGCCACGGAGCGCTTCGCGGACCGCGAGGCGGTCGTCGACGGCCGCACCCGCGTCTCGTACGAGGAGCTGGGTGCCCGCGTCGAACGCGCGACGGCGGCCTGCATGGCGAACGGGGTGGAGCCCGGCGACCGGGTCGCCGTCTGGGCGCCCAACACCCTCGACTGGATCGTCGCCGCCCTCGGCGCCGTCGGCGCCGGTGCGGTCCTCGTCCCCCTCAACACCCGCTTCAAGGGCGCGGAAGCGGCGTACGTGCTGTCCCGGAGCCGCGCGAAACTGCTGTTCGTCACGGGCACCTTCCTGGGCACCTCGTACGTGGCATCGCTGCGCCGGGCCGCCGGGGAGGGGGCCGGATCCGGTCCGCTGCCGGGGCTGCCGCACCTGGAGCAGGTGGTGGTCCTCGCTGACGACGCCCCCGCCGACTTCCGCACCTGGAAGGACTACCTGGCCGAGGGCGAGGGCGTGGGCCGGGACGACGTACGGCGACGCGAGGACGCCCTCTCCGGCGAGTCGCCCTCCGACATCGTCTTCACCTCGGGCACGACCGGTCGTCCCAAGGGCGCGCTGATCACCCACGCGCAGACGCTGCGCGGCTACGCGATCTGGAGCGACCTCGCGGGCCTGCGCGAGGGCGACCGCTATCTGATCGTCAACCCGTTCTTCCACACCTTCGGCTACAAGGCCGGGATCATCGCCTGTCTGATGCGCGGCGCGACGATGGTCCCGCAGCCCGTGTTCGACGTGGACACCGTGCTGGCGAACATCGCCGCGGAGCGCATCTCCGTCCTCCCGGGCCCGCCCACCCTCCACCAGTCCCTGCTGGACCACCCGTCCCGGGACACCCACGACCTCTCGGCCCTGCGCCTGGTGGTGACGGGCGCGGCCGTCGTCCCGCTGCGCCTGGTGGAACGGCTGAGGTCGGAGCTGCGGATCGACACCGTCCTGACGGCCTACGGCCTCTCCGAGGCCAGCGGCATCGTCACCATGTGCCGCCGGGGCGACGCCGTACCGGTGATCGCCACCACGTCGGGCCGGGCCATCCCGGGCAGTGAGGTGCGGGTCGTGGACACCGCGGGAGACCCCGTCGGCCCCGGCACGCCCGGAGAGGTCCTGGTCCGCGGATTCAACGTCATGCAGGGCTACTTCGAGGACCCGGAGGCCACCGCCGCGGTCCTGGACCCGGACGGCTGGCTCCGCACGGGGGACGTCGGCGTCCTCGACGAGGCGGGCAACCTGCGCATCACCGACCGGATCAAGGACATGTTCATCGTCGGCGGCTTCAACGCGTACCCCGCGGAGATAGAGCAGCTCCTCGGCCTGCACCCGGACGTGGCGGACGTCGCCGTGATCGGCGTCCCCGACGGCCGCCTCGGCGAGGTGGGCAAGGCCTACGTGGTCCGCCGTGCGGACTCCACCCTGACCTCCGACGACCTCATCGCCTGGTCCCGCCGCGAGATGGCCAACTACAAGGTCCCGCGCACGGTGGAGTTCGTGGCCCACCTGCCGCGCAACGCGAGCGGGAAGGTGGTCAAGGGGGAGCTGCGGGGCCGCTGACGGACGGCCGGGCCGGCCGGCGTCTTGCGGACATGCCTCGGCCGCGACGGCTCCCCCTCCGCGCCGTCGCGGCCGATCCCCGTTGCCAGGCAGTCGTCAGTCGCGGCTCAGCGCCGGCGGCACGGGAGCGTGGCTGTCCATCGTGGTCACGCCGTCCGTGGCCGGCGGGGCAGGGGCGTGGCTGTCCATCGTGGTCACGGCGTCCTCGCCGGGCACGGGCGCGTGGCTGTCGTCCGTGGTGGCGACGGGGTCGTTGGCCGGCGGAGCGGGCGCGTGGCTGTCCATCGTGGTGGCGTCCGTGAGGTCGTCGGTCTTCTTCTCGTCGCTCATGGCTGGGCCCTCCCGTGAAGTTGAAGGTGTGCTGTGGGGAACGCCCGTTCGGCAACTCCCCCGTGGGTCGCCGAACGGGCGTTCCAGGGCCGCTCACCCTACAAGTGGGGCCCACGCCGATCCGTCTGCCCCCCGACGCGACGGGTCGATGCACAGAGACTGGCAGCCGCCCATAAACGTTCGATGAACGCCGCCCGGGGGCGGCTCAGGCGGCGGCGACGGGGCTGAGCAGAGCGCGCAGTTCGTCGGCCTCGGGGGCGCCCGCTTCCTCGTGAATGGTGAGCGCCTCGTACCAGCAGGCGCGTGCCCGGTCCACCTGCCCTAGGCCCTGCAACGACCGCCCGAGGAGGGTGAGGACGTTGGCGCGCATCCAGTCACCGCCGATGCAGCCGGTGCTGAGGGCCTGTTCGGCGTGCTGGGCCGCCTTGCCGAGACCGCGGCCCGCCAGGTGGACCTGCGCGATGCGGAAGTGCGTGGTGCCCTCCCACAGGCGCTGCCGGTTCTCGACGAAGATGGCGAGCGCCTGGGTGAGTTGCTGCAGTGCCTCGACGTGGCGCCCGGCGTGGCTGAACGCGATCCCGAGCGCGTAGCGGGCGTTGGCGAGCCGGACGGTCAGGCCCAGCTCGTCGTAGATCGCGATGCCCTGCTGGGCCAGCTCGATGCCCGCAGCGGTGCGGTTCATGGAGACCAGCACACGGGAGAGGTTGCACAGGGCGCTCGCCTCGCCGGGACGGTTGCCGTCGGCGCGGAAACTGTCGATCGCCTTGATCAGGTGTGCCTCGCCGACTGCGTGCTCGTTGCGGCAGATGGCGATGATGCCGAGCTCGTTGGGCGCGTTGCCGCTGGTCCAGGGGTCCATGGCCGCCTCGCCGAGGACGACGGCCCGGTCGGCCTCGACGGCCGCCTCGTCGAAGCGTCCCGCGGTGCTGAGCACCTGGGTGAGCGTGACCCGGGCGCGCCCCGCCGCGTGGGCGTCGTCGAGGGCCTCCGCGGCGTCCCGGGCGGCCCTGGTCGCCGCCTCGTACGCCAGGGAGCTGGCGCCCGATTCCGCGAGGTCCTTGGAGGCGAGCAGGAGATCGACCCCCCGGCGCAGTGTGTCCGGGCCGAGCGACTGCTGGACGAACGCCAGGATGCAGGCCGCCTCGGCGTGCAGCCAGTCCAGTGCCTTGCCGTCGTCGGCGAACTCCTGCCCCTGCTGCCGGGTCACTTCGAGATGGTCCACGGTCCGGTCGCCGGGGCGTTCGATGGCGTAGACCGCCGTGGCCGAGGCCAGGTAGAAGTCCAGCAGCCGCGACATCGCCGCGGCGCGCTCGCTCGGCGGCTGTTCGTCGCGCTCGGCGCAGGCACGCGCGTAGAGCCGTACGAGGTCGTGGTAGCGGTAACGGCCGGGCGCCGCGGACTCCAGGAGCGAGGTGTCGACGAGGGACTCCAGGAGGTCCTCGGTGTCCTCGACACCCAGATCGAGCACGGCGGCCGCCGCGGGCAGCGAGATGTCCGGGCCGTCGGCCAGGCCCAGCAGCCGGAAGGCACGGGCCTGGGCGGGCTCCAGCTGGCCGTAGCCGAGTTCGAAGGTCGCCTTGACGGCGAGGTCGCCCGCCTGGAGCTCGTCCAGCCGGCGCCGCTCGTCGGCGAGCTTGGCGGCCAGGACGGACACGGTCCAGGTGCGGCGGGCGGCCAGCCGGGAGGCGGCGATGCGGATGGCCAGGGGGAGGAAGCCGCACGCGGCGACCACGTCCAGGGCGGCCTCCCGCTCGGACGCCACCCGCTCCGCGCCGACGATCTTCGTGAAGAGCTGGAGGGCTTCCTCGGGCGACATCACGTCGAGGTCCACGAGGTGCGCGCCCGCCAGGTCGACCATCCGCACCCGGGAGGTCACCAGCGCCGCGCAGCCCTCGGTGCCGGGCAGCAGCGGACGCACCTGTGCGGCGTCCCGCGCGTTGTCCAGCAGGACGAGCACGCGGCGTCCGTCCAGCACGGAGCGGTAGAGGGCGGCCCGTTCCTCCAGGGAGTCGGGGATCGCCGAGTCGGCGGTGCCCAGGGCGCGCAGGAAGGCCCCGAGCACGGTCTCGGGCTCGGCGGAGCGTGCGCCCGCTCCCTGGAGGTCCACATACAGCTGGCCGTCGGGGAAGGCCCCGCGTGACTGGTGCGCGACGTGCACGGCGAGGGTGGTCTTGCCCACGCCGCCGATCCCGGCGAGCGCGGAGACCGCCATCACGCTGCCCTCCGCGGAGTTGGCTGAGGCCAGGACTTCGCTGAGCTCCTGGACGAAGGAGGCGCGCCCGGTGAAGTCGGTGACGGTGGCCGGCAGCTGGGCGGGGCGCACGGGAGCCGCGGCGGGCTCGGCAGCCGGTGCGGACGGTTCGGCGAGGCCGGGGTCGGCCTGGAGGATGCGCTGCTGGAGGTCCTTCAGACCCGCCCGCGGGTCCACGCCCAGCTCGTCGGCGAGCAGCCGCCGGGTGTCCGCGTACACCGCGAGGGCCTCGGCCTGGCGTCCGCTGCGGTAGAGGGCGAGCATCTGCAGTTCGCGCAGCCGTTCGCGCAGCGGGTGCGCGGCCGTCAGGGCGGTCAGCTCCGAGACGGCCTCCGCGTGGCAGCCCTGCTCCAGGTCCATGTCGAGGCAGGACTCGAGGAGTTGCAGCCGCCATTCGTCGAGCCGTGCCCGCTGGGTCTCCGCGTACGGTCCGGGCACGCTCGCGAGCGCCTCGCCGTCCCACTGGCCGAGGGCGTCCCGGAGCAGCTCACGGGCGCGGTACAGGTCTCCGCCGCCGCGGGCCTTCTCCGCGTCGGCGGCGAGTTCCTGGGCGCGGGCGAGGTCCAGGGCCCCGTCGCCGAGGGACCGGATGGCGTATCCGCCGGACTCGCTGACCAGGACCTCGGTTCCCAGGGCCTTCCTGAGCCGTGACGCGTAGGTGCGGACGGCGGCCAGCGCCTGGGAGGGGGGCTCGTCGCCCCAGAGGGCGTCGATGAGTTCGGATGCCGTGGCCGTGCGGCCCTCGCGCAGCAGCAGGGCCGCCAGCAGGGCGCGTTGTTGTGGTGACCCGGCGGGCAGGGCGTCGTCCCCGCGCCAGGCGCGCACCGGTCCGAGCACGCTGAAGCGCAACGCCGCCGATCCCTCGGGACGTTGCTGCTCCGGTACCCGCGGCACACCGACCATCGCTGTCCCCCTGCCGAACCGTCAGTACAACGAGGCCAGTTTGCCTTGTTCATGGCGGATGCGTCAGCCGTGGGAGACGGCTGTCACAGGGCGCCGGACGGTACACCACAAGGTCCTCACACAGTCTCCTCACATGTCCGCACAGAATCGCCCAGCCCACGGGTGGCGGAACGGGCGGCCGGACAGGTAGCTGACGGGTCGTCAGATCAGCGCTACCGTGGCCCGTATGGAGACCACGCAGAGCAAGGCGGGCCCTTCGGCGACCTCCGAAACGCCCTTCCCGAAGATCATCTCGGTGGACGACCACACGGTGGAGCCCCCCGACGTATGGCGCGACAGGCTCCCGGCCAGGTACCAGGACACCGGCCCCCGCATCGTCCGGGCGCCGCTGAAGGAGATGACGTTCCTCGGCGGGAAGTTCGCCCCGGTGATGGGCGCCCCGGGCGACGAGGGCCCGGTCGGCGACTGGTGGGTGTACGAGGACCTGCACCGCCCGCTCACCCGGCTCGACACGGCCGTCGGGTACCCCCGCGACGAGATCAGGCTCGAAGTCATCACGTACGAGCAGATGCGACCAGGCTCGTACGACGTGCCCCGGCGCCTCGCCGACATGGACGTCAACCACGTCCAGTCCGCGCTCTGCTTCCCCACGTTCCCGCGTTTCTGCGGCCAGACGTTCACCGAGGCCAAGGACCGCGAACTGGGCCTTCTCGCGGTGAAGGCCTACAACGACTGGATGGTGGAGGAGTGGTGCGGACCGCAGGCCGCGGGCCGCCTCATACCGCTGACGCTCATCCCGCTGTGGGACGCCGAACGTGCGGCGGAAGAGGTACGGCGCAATGCGGCCCGTGGCGTACGCGCGGTGGCCTTCTCCGAGATCCCTCCCCATCTGGGGCTGCCCTCCGTCCACACCGACGCCTGGGACCCCTTCCTCGCCGCGTGCGACGAGACCGGCACGGTCGTCGCCATGCACATCGGCTCCTCCAGCCGCATGCCCTCGACCTCCGCCGACGCCCCGCCCGCCGTCGGCTCCACCATCACCTTCGCCAACTGCTGCTTCTCGATGGTGGACTGGCTGATGAGCGGCAAGTTCGAGCGCTTCCCGAACCTGAAGGTCATGTACGCGGAGGGGCAGATCGGCTGGATCCCCTACATCCTCGAACGGGCCGACGTGGTGTGGGAGGAGAACCGGGGCTGGGGCGGGGTCGCCGACAAGGTGCACCGGCCGCCGTCCGAGCTGTTCGCCGACCATGTGTACGGCTGCTTCTTCGACGACGCCTTCGGGCTGCGGAACCTGGACGCGATCGGCGTCGGCAACGTCCTGTACGAGACGGACTACCCCCACTCGGACTCCACCTGGCCGAAGTCCCGGGAGGTCGGCGAGGCGCAGATGGCCCATCTCGCCCCCGATGCCGTCGAGCGGATCGTGCGGCGCAACGCGATCGACCTGCTGGGGCTCACGGAGGACGGCCTCTGGGCGCCCTGAATACCGGCCCCCCTCTTGTCTGACGGTCAGTCAGCTACGACGATGGGCAGTCGAGCGACATGACGGATCGTCAGATTGGAGGGTGCGCCATGCAGGTGCCGCCCGAAGGGCGACTGGCGTACGGGATGCAGCTCCCGGTCCAGTCGCAGAGCACGCTCTACGCGGAGGCGTGGGAGGCCTCGGCGGGCCCGGCCGACCTCGTCGAGATCGCCCGCGGCGCCGACCGCGCCGGCTTCGACTACATCGCGAGCTGCGATCACGTGGCCGTCCCGCGCCGCCTCGCCGGGGCGATGAGCACCATCTGGTACGACCCCGTCGCCACCCTCGCGCATCTAGCGGCCGTGACGGAGCGGGTCCGGCTGCTCAGTCATGTCGCGATCGTCGGACTGCGGCATCCGCTCGTCACGGCGAAGCAGTACGCGACCCTGGACCATCTGTCCGGCGGCCGGCTCGTGCTCGGGGTGGGCGCGGGGCATGTGCGCGAGGAGTTCGACGCGGTCGGGGCCGACTTCGAGCGGCGCGGGGCGGTGCTCGACGAGACCGTGGACGCGCTGCGCGCCGCCCTCGGCCCCGAGGAGTTCCCCGTCCACCACGGCAAGCTGTACGACTTCGAGGGACTCGGGCAGCGGCCGAGGCCGGTCCAGGACCGGGTGCCCGTGTGGGTCGGCGGTTCCTCGCCCGCCGCCGTGCGCCGTGCCGCGCTCCGCGGGGACGGCTGGCTGCCGCAGGGCGACCCGCGCGACCGGCTGCCCGCGCAGATCGCCCGGCTCGGCGAGCTGCGCGCGCAGGCGGGTATCGAGGACCCCCTGACCGTCGGCGCGATCACCGAGCCGCTGTACGTCGGCGAGCCGGGCTGGGACGTCGGGCGGCGCACCCTGCACGGACCGCCCGAGGCGCTCGCCGAGTCGCTGCGGGCGTACCGCGCGATGGGCGTGCACCAGATACAGGTGCGCTTCCGCAGCCGCAGCCGCGGCGAGCTCACCGACCAGATGGCCGCGTTCGGCGCGGAGGTCGGGCCCCTCCTCGACTGAGGCGGGGCGCGGCTTCGGACCCAGGAGGTGCGGCCGGGCCCGCCCTCGCCCGCACCCCCCAACCAGGCAGAGCAGGGAGACACGGCATGGGCAAGCTGGACGGACGCGTCGTCATCGTCACCGGCGCGGCGCGCGGACAGGGCGAGCAGGAGGCGCGGCTCTTCGTGGCGGAGGGTGCGCGGGTCGTCCTCGCCGACGTGCTGGACGACCAGGGCGAGACCCTCGCCAAGGAGATCGGGGCCCGCTACGTCCACCTCGACGTGAGCAGTGAGGACGACTGGCGCGCGGCCACGGCGGCGGCGAAGGGCGCGTACGGGCGCGTCGACGGGCTCGTCAACAACGCCGGCATCCTGCGCTTCAACGAACTGGTCGACACGCCCCTCGACGAGTTCCAGCAGATCGTGCAGGTCAACCAGGTCGGGGTGTTCCTCGGCATCAAGACCGTCGCGCCGGAGATCGCCGCCGCGGGCGGCGGCACGATCGTGAACACGGCCTCGTACACGGGACTCACCGGCATGGCGTGGGTGGGCGCGTACGCGGCGACCAAGCACGCCATCGTCGGGCTGACCCGGGTGGCCGCCCTGGAGCTCGCGGCCAAGGGGATACGGGTCAACGCGGTGTGTCCCGGCGCCGTCGACACCGCCATGAGCAACCCCGCGCAGCTCGACCCGGACGCCGACCCCGAGGAGACCTCCGCCGCCCTCGACGAGTTGTACCGCAGGCTCGTGCCGCTGGGGCGCGTGGGGCGGCCGGAGGAGGTGGCCCGGCTGGCCCTGTTCCTGACCGGCGAGGACTCGTCCTACATCACCGGGCAGCCGTTCGTGATCGACGGGGGATGGCTGGCCGGGGTCAGCGTCATCTGACGCGCTGTCAGCTATTGACGGCTCAAGGGTGCGGTGCGACAGTCGGCCCATTAGATCTGACGGTCTGTCAGATAAAGACGTGGGGACGGTGAACCTCCTTGGAATTCGGGCTCTTTGTACAGGGATACGTGGGCAAGCGGGCCGAGACCGATCCGCTCGCCGAGCACAAGGCGCTGATGGAGGAGACCGAGTACGTCATCCAGGCGGACAAGTCCGGATTCAAGTACGCCTGGGCGTCCGAGCACCACTTCCTGGAGGAGTACTCGCACCTCTCGGCGAACGACGTCTACCTCGGCTACCTGGCGCACGCGACCGAACGCATCCACCTCGGCTCGGGCATCTTCAACCCGCTCGCCCAGGTCAACCACCCGGTGAAGGTCGCCGAGAAGGTCGCCATGCTCGACCACCTCTCGCGCAACCGCTTCGAGTTCGGCTCGGGGCGCGGCGCCGGCTCGCACGAGATCCTCGGCTTCATACCGGGCGTCACCGACATGAACTTCACCAAGGAGATCTGGGAGGAGACGATCGCCGAGTTCCCGAAGATGTGGCTCCAGGACGAGTACGTCGGCTTCCAGGGCAAGTTCTGGTCGCTGCCGCCGCGCAAGATCCTGCCGAAGCCGTACGGGAAGTCGCACCCGGCCATGTGGTACGCCGCCGGCTCGCCGCCCTCGTACGCCATGGCCGCCCGCAAGGGCCTCGGAGTGCTCGGCTTCAGCATCCAGAAGGTCTCCGACATGGAGTGGGTGCTGGAGCAGTACAAGACCGCGATCGTGAACGCCGACCCGATCGGCGACTTCGTCAACGACAACGTGATGGTGACGACGACCGCCATCTGCGCGCCCACCCACGACGAGGCCATCGACATCGCCGTCCGCGGCGGACTGCACTACCTGCCGTCCCTCGTCTTCCGCTACCACGACACCTTCCCGCGCCCCGAGGGCTTCCCCGTCTGGCCCGAGACGCTCCCCGAGTACACCCCCGAGTTCGTCGAGCTCCTCATCGAGGAGGAACTGCTGATCTGCGGCGACCCGGACGAGGTGCTCACCCAGTGCAAGCGCTGGGAGCAGGCGGGCGCCGACCAGCTCAGCTTCGGCCTGCCGGTCGGGGTGCCCAAGGAGGAGACCCTGCAGACCATCCGGCTGATCGGCGAACACGTGATCCCGAAGATCGACACGGATCCCGTGCACCGGACCACGCGGTTCCGGCAGAGCGCCTGAACGCCGCGGGGCCGCGGACCGCCGGGCGACCGCGGACCCCCGGCGGCCGGCCGCGCAGTTCCCCGCGCCCCTCCGGGGGCGCCCACCGCCGCGGAGTTCAAGGAGGGACGCCGCCATGCTCGATCACGTCATCAGGGGCGCGACCGTCGTCGACGGGACCGGCGCGCCCGCGTTCGTCGCCGACGTCGGCATACGGGACGGCCGTGTCGCCGCCGTCGGCATGGTCACCGAGGAGTCCCGTACGTCCGAGGACGCGGCCGGCCTCGTCCTGGCGCCCGGCTTCGTCGACCCGCACACGCACTACGACGCCCAGCTCTTCTGGGACCCGTACGCGACGCCGTCCCTCAACCACGGGGTCACCACGGTCGCGGGCGGCAACTGCGGCTTCACCCTGGCGCCGCTGAACCCCGCACGCCCCGCCGACGCCGACTACACCCGCCGCATGATGTCCAAGGTCGAGGGCATGTCCCTGGTCGCCCTGGAGGAGGGCGCGCCCTGGAACTGGCACACCTTCGGCGAGTACCTGGACGCCCTGGAGGGCCGCATCGCCGTCAACGCCGGCTTCATGGTCGGGCACTGCGCGCTGCGCCGCCATGTCATGGGACCCGACGCGGTGGGGGGCCGGCCCACCTCCGGCCAGCTGGAGGACATGCTGCGCCTTCTCCACGAGGCGATGGACGCGGGCGCCTGGGGCCTGTCCACCACCCAGTCCTCCACCCACTCCGACGGCGACGGCGAACCGGTCGCCTCACGGCACGCCCGGCCCGCGGAACTGCTGGCGCTCAGCAAGGCGGTCGGCGAGCACGAGGGCACACAGATCGAGGCGATCGTGGCGGGCTGCCTCGACCAGTTCAGCGACGCCGAGATCGACCTGTTGGTGGAGATGAGCGCGGCGGCGGGCCGCCCGCTGAACTGGAACGTCCTGACGATCGACGCGGCCGTGCCCGAACGCGTCCCGCGGCAGCTGGGGGCGAGCGAACGCGCCCGCAAGGCCGGTGGCCGCGTCGTCGCGCTCACCATGCCGATCCTCACCCCGATGAACATGTCGCTCGGCACCTTCTGTGCGCTGAACCTGATCCCCGGCTGGGGCCCGGTCCTCGCACTGCCCGTCCCGGAACGCATCGCGCAGCTCCGCGACCCGGACGTCCGTGCCGAGATGCTGCGGCGGGCCGACAGCAAGGAGGCGGGCGTCTTCCGGAGGCTCGCCGACTTCGGGCGCTATGTCATCGGGGACACGTACAGTGCGGCCAACGAGGGACTGACCGGCCGGGTGGTCCGGGACATCGCGGCCGAGCGCGGCCAGGAGCCCTTCGCGTGCCTGGTCGAGATCTGCGCCCACGACGACCTGCGGACCGTGCTGTGGCCGATGCCCACCGACAACGACCCCGGCTCGTGGGCGCTGCGCGCGGAGACCTGGCGGCACCGGGACGTGCTGCTCGGCGGCTCCGACGCGGGCGCCCACCTGGACCGCATGTGCGGAGCCCCGTACACCACGCGCTTTCTCGGCGACTGTCTGCGCGGGCGGAAGCTGGCGACGCTGGAGCAGGCCGTACGGATGCTGACGGACGACCCGGCGCAGCTGTTCGGGCTGCGCGAGCGCGGACGCATCGAGGTGGGGTTCCATGCCGACCTGGTCCTCTTCGACCCGGAACGGATCGACGCCGGCAAGGCCACCCTGGTGCACGACCTGCCGGGTGACAGCCCGCGCCTCGACTCCAAGGCGATCGGCGTGAGCGCGGTGTGGGTCAACGGCGTCGAGGCGATCAGGCAGGACACGGTGACCGGCGCCGTGCCAGGCAAGGTGCTCCGCTCCGGGCGGGACACGCGGACGGTGAACACCAGGTGACGGGCGTCCGGGCCGCCGCACGGGGGCCCGGACCGGTTCTTCGAGGGGGTCAGGTGACCGGCGAGCAGCGGTTGTTCATCGGCGGGGCGTGGGTGGAGCCCGAGCACGGGCACTACGAGGTGATCGACCCGGCGACCGAGGAGGCCGTCGGGCTCGCCCCCGAGGCCTCGCGGGACCAGGTGCACGCGGCCGCGGCGGCGGCCCGCGAGGCCTTCGGCGCGTGGTCGCGCACACCCGCGGAGGAGCGCGCCGCGGTGCTCGGCCGGGCGGCCGGGATCATCCAGCGCAACGTCCTCCCGTACGCCGAGCTCGCCCGGGCCGAGAGCGGTGCCACGACGGGCACGGCGCGCGCCATGCAGGTGGGGGTCGCGGTGGCCCGCTTCAGGCGCTACGCGAAGGTCGAGCCCGTCGAACAGCCGCTGCCGCCGCAGATCAACGAGGCCGGCCCGTTCGGCGGGGCCGCCGTGATGGGCGCGCTGGCCGTGCGCCACCCGGTGGGGGTGGTCACGTGCATCACCTCGTACAACAATCCCTGGGCCAACCCGGCCGGCAAGGTGGCCCCCGCCCTGGCCATGGGCAACACCGTGGTGGTCAAGCCCGCGCCGCAGGACCCGCTGTCGGTGTACCGGATGGCGGAGGCCCTGGAGGCGGCCGGCGCTCCGCCGGGCGTGGTGAACGTGGTGTCGGGATCGCGCCCGGAGGCCGGGGAGGCCGCGGTCGACTGCCCCGACGTCGACATGGTCAGCTTCACCGGTTCGACCGCCGTCGGGCAGCGGATCGCCGAGGTGTGCGGCCGGGGGATGAAGCGGCAGTTGATGGAGCTGGGCGGGAAGGGCGCGGCGGTCGTCTTCGACGACGCCGACCTGGACTCGGCGGTGTCGGGGATCGGCACCACGTTCTCGTTCTACAGCGGGCAGGTCTGCACGGCGCCGACCAGGGTGATCGTGCAGCGAGGCGTGTACGACCGGCTGGTCGGGCGACTGGCCGCGTACGCGGGGCACTTGACGGTGGGCGACCCGAGGGAGCAGGGCACGGTGGTCGGCCCCGTCATCTCCGCGGCCCATCGCGACCGTGTCGAGGCGTACGTCGAACTGGGGCGCAAGGAGGGTGCGCGCGTCGTCGCGGGCGGCGAACGGCCGGCCGCCGAACGGGGTTTCTACGTCGCACCCACCCTGCTCGCCGACTGCACGCCCGACATGCGGGTGGTGCGTGAGGAGATCTTCGGTCCGGTCGTCGCCGTCCTCCCCTTCGACGACGAGGAGGAGGCGGTCGCCCTCGCCAACGACAGCGACTACGGCCTGATCGACTACGTCTGGTCCGGCGACGTCGCCCGCGCCTTCCGCGTCGCCCGCCGGCTGCGGGCCGGCGGGGTGGGCGTGAACACGGTCGGCCGCAACATGGAGGCCCCGTTCGGCGGATTCAGGAAGAGCGGCGTCGGGCGGGACGTGGGGTCCTACGCGCTGCACGCCTACAGCGAGGTGCAGGCCATCGTCTGGCCGGGGTGAGGCGCGGCCGGGCGAGCGCCGGCGGGTCCGGCGGGCTGCGGACGGTCGGCCGGGGTCAGGTCGGCCCAGTCGCTCAGGCAGGCCCGGACGGTCGGTCGGTCAGGTCGACCCGGACGGTCAGCAGCCGCGTGCCGAGGGCGCGGACGGCGGCGCTGTTCATGCGCGGCAGCAGTCCGAGGCGTGCCCGCGGGTCGTCGTCGGGGAGCGGGTGGGCGGTGCCCTGGTACCAGCGGCCCCGGATGCGGACCCGGACCCGCGGGTCGGCCTCGATGTTCCGTACGTACTGGGACCTGTCGCCGAACTCGGAGACGAGCCAGAACGAGTCGCCGACGCGGCGCCCGCCGACGGGGGTCCGGCGCGGCAGCCCGGAGGTGCGCCCGGTGGTCTCCAGCAGGGTCTGCCAGGGCAACCGCTTCAGCAGCGGGTTGCCGATCCGCCGCTGGAACGTCGTGACGGCCCGCTGCTTGGTGTCGAGGTAGCGCGACATGAGGGCTTCTCCCGTCCGGTCCCGTCGACCCTATCGGGGCGGGGCGGCGGTGGCCGGGCGGGCCGTTCCCGGCCACGGCCTCACGCCGCCGTGCCGCCGTGCCACTGTGCGCCGCCGTGCCGCCGAATCGCCGTACCGGTGTTCCGTAGCGGTGTTCCGTAGCGATGCTACGAAGGAGAGGTAGCGTCGCTACTCGATAAGTGTTAGCGTTGATTCTGTCGGAAGCGGAACACCGCTACCACCGTCACGCCAAGGAGCAACGCCATGAGCGAGCAGCACGAGCCGGCCGCAGCCTTCCCCCGCGTCGCGATCGTCACCGGCGGATCACGCGGCATCGGCCGGGAGACCGCCGAGCGGCTCGCCGCCCAGGGACACGCCGTCGTCGTGAACTACGCGAGCAACGGCACGGAGGCGGACAAGACCGTCCTCGCGATCACCGAAGCGGGCGGGCGGGCGATCGCCGTCCGCGCCGACGTGGCAGACGAGTCCGCGGTGGCCGGCCTGTTCGACGCGGCGGAGCAGGCCTTCGGCGGCGTGGACGTCGTCGTGCACGCCGCCGGATCGATGACCCTGGCCCCGCTCGTGGACCTCGACCTCGACGACCTCGACCGGATGCACCGCACCAACATCCGCGGCACGTTCGTCGTCGACCGGCAGGCCGCGCGCCGGCTGCGCGCGGGCGGCGCCCTGGTCAACATCTCCAGCTCCGTGCTGGGCCTCGCCCTGCCCGGCTACAGCGCGTACGCCGCCTCCAAGGGCGCCGTCGAGGCGATGACGCTGATCCTGGCCCGCGAACTGCGCGGCCGGGACGTCACCGTCAACGCCGTGGCCCCCGGACCGACCGCCACCGAGCTGTTCCTGGACGGCAAGGACGAGGAGACCGTCGCGCGGATGGCCGCCCAGCCGCCGCTGGAGCGCCTCGGCACCCCCGGGGACATCGCCTCCCTCGTCGCCTTCATCGCCTCGCCCGCCGGGCACTGGGTCAACGGCCAGGTGGTCCGCGCCAACGGCGGCATCGTCTGACGCCCCGCCGCCCCGCCGCCCGCCCGTCCCTCGTCCGAGGAGTTCCGACATGAGCAAGAAGACGATCCTCATCACCGGCGCCGGCAGCGGCTTCGGCGCCCTGTCCGCCCGCGCGCTCGCCCGCGCCGGGCACACGGTCTACGCCGCGATGCGCGACACGCGGGGGCGCAACGCGGACCGCGTCGCCCGGGCCGCGGCCCATGCCGCGGAGCACGGCGTGGACCTGCGCACGGTCGAACTCGACGTCCTCTCCCAGGAGTCGGCGGACACCGCCGTGGCCACCGTCCTCACCGAGGCGGGCGGCCTCGACGTGATCGTCCACAACGCGGGCCACATGGTGACCGGTCCCGCCGAGGCCTTCACCCCCGAGGAAATGGCCGCGGTCTACGACGTGAACGTCCTCGGCACCCAGCGCGTCAACCGGGCCGCGCTGCCCCACCTGCGTGCCCGGGAACACGGCCTGCTGCTGTGGGTCGGCTCCACGTCCAGCAGGGGCGGCACCCCGCCGTACCTCGCGCCGTACTTCGCCGCCAAGGCCGCGATGGACGCGCTCGCCGTGTCCTACGCCGCCGAGCTGGCCCGCTTCGGCATCGAGACGACCATCGTGGTGCCCGGCGCCTTCACCTCGGGCACCGACCACTTCGCGACGGGCGGTCACCCCGCCGAGCAGACCGTGCTGCCGGCGTACGAGCAGCGCTACGGCGCGCTGACCGAGCAGGTCGCCCGGTGGCTCGCCGACCTCGCCCCGGCCGGCGCCGACGCGTCCCTGGTCGCCGACGCCGTCGTCGAGGTCGTCGACACCCCGCACGGCGAGCGGCCGTTCCGGGTCCATGTCGACCCCGCGGACGACGGGTCGGAGGAGGTCAGCCGGGTCGCGGACCGCATCCGTGTGGAGTTCCTGACCCGGATCGGCCTGGGCGATCTGCTCGCCCCGCGGGCGACGGCGGCGTGAGCACCCGCCCCCCCGCCACCGCGGCCTCGGATAGCGTCCCTGGCGTGAGTACCAAAGCACGCATCCTCGAAGTGGCGGCCGCGCTGGTCGCCGAGTCACCGGACGGGGACGTCTCGACCCGGGCGGTCTGCGAGGCCGCCGGAGTCGGCGCCCCGGCGCTCTACCGCCACTTCGGGGACAAGGAAGGCCTGCTGTCCGCGGTCGTCGACCACGGCTGGGACCAGTACCTGGCGACCAAACGCGATCGCCGTCCCGGCACGGACCCGCTCCAGGATCTGCGCGACGGCTGGGACACCCACACCGAGTTCGCCCTGCGCAACCCGAACCTCTACCGGCTCATGAACTCCCCGGTCATGCGCACGCCCCCGGCCGCTGCCCTGGAGTCCCACGAGATCCTCACGTCGGACCTGCGGCGCGCCGCCGAACTGGGCAGGCTGCGTCTCGCCCCCGAGCTCGCCGCTCAGATGATCATGTCGGCCAACGTCGGTGTCGCGCTGATGCTGGTCTCCCGACCGGCGAGCTTCACCGACGCGTCCCTGTCCCGACGGGTCCGGGACGCCGTGCACGCCGTGGTCTTCACCCCGGACGCCGGGTCCCTTACGCCGGCCGCGGAGGGGGCGCAAGGGCCGCGGGTCCCCGCGACAGCCGCCCGCCTCGGCGCGATCCTGCGCCAGTCCCCGAGCTCGGCCCTCACCCCCGCCGAGACGGGCCTGCTCGGCGAGTGGCTCGACCGGCTCTCCAACACGCCCCCGGACGGCACCGACGCTGCGGGACGGCCGTCGGGCGGACGGCGGTCCTGAGCCGCAGCAGAGGGGCCGACTGAGTACGCGCACGGATGCCCGGCGCGGCCCGGGTCCGTAGCGTCGGGGCATGGATCACACGAGAGGCTCCGGCGCACCGGCAAAACCCGTCACCGAGGCTCGGCGCACCCCCGCCGCATGGGCCGGACCGACCGCACTCGCGCTGCTGGTGCTGTTCACCGGCGCCCTCGTCGGCCTGGTCGGGCCGCTGCTCGCCATCGCCTGCGAGGCCTGCCAGGACGGCGTCCGCACCCCGCGCCACGGCGACGCGCTGACCGCCGTCGCGCAGGGAGCCGTACCGCTCGTCACCCTCGGCACGGTCCTCGGGATCTTCGTGCCCCGGGGCGGTGCGAAGGTGGGCGGGGCCGGGCTGGGCGTGCTGGTGCTCCTCCTGGTCGTGATGCAGGCCCTGAGCGCCTGAGGTCCCGACTCACCCGTCCGCGGCCCCGGACGCCCCCAGGAAGATGGGGTTGGTGAACGCGGCGAGGGCACCCGGCAGCGGACCGGCCGCCACCTCGTGCCGTATCTCGGCCCGTACGTACGCCGCGTAGGAGGCCGTGGTGCGCCACTCGACCGTGCCCGAGCCGGACACCGGCAGCGGGGCGCTGGTGAACAGGACGCCCTGGTCGGTGACGAAGCGGACCGTGCAGCGGGGGACGCCGGTGGCCTCCAGACGCACGGTGACCGGGGTCTCCCGGTCCACGTGCAGCCGTTCGCCGATGCCCGCGTGCTCTCCCCGGCCGCCGGACGCCGTGAAGGACAGCGAGACGGTCTTCGACTCGGCCACGTACGAGCGGCCCGCACGGATGCCGTCCTGGACGGCCTCGCGTGTCAGGTCGTCGGCGAGGACGACGGTCTGCGGCGTGCCGACCGGGTCGGGGTCGCGGTGCGCGTCGCTGTTGCCCATCGCGGGGAGCCAGTCGCGCCCGGAGCGCACGGAGGCGACCAGCATGCCGTCCCAGTCGGCCAGGGCCACCTCGTCGTCGGGCGTGTACGGGCCGTTCCACACCTCGACCGCGTCCGCCTCCCCGAAGCCGAACTTCCAGGCGCAGCCGATGCAGGTGGCGTGCGGGTGGGCGGGCACGACGAGGCCCCCGGCGCCCCGGATCTGACGCGCGTACCGGCCGAATCGGTTGTCCCGGGCGCGGTAGCGCCAGTCGACGAAGGTGCCGGGGTCGGTGCCGAGGGCCACCACGTGGCCGTTGCGGGTGGTGATCTCCTCACCGAGCATGATCAGCAGGTCGTCGCCCGCCTGGTCCGCCCAATGGGGGTGCGCGGAGTGGGTGTTGTGGTCCGAGGTGTTGATGAAGTCGAGACCGGCGGCGCGGGCCAGCGCGGCGATCTCGGCCGGTGTGCGGCGGCCGTCCGAGTACCAGGAGTGCAGATGGCAGTCGCCGCGGTACCAGTCCCGGCCGCGGCCCTTCGCGCGCTGCGGCGGGTAGGCCGGCTCGGGGGTCGGGGCCTGCTCGCCGTAGGTGAGGGTGATGGTGACCTCGTACGCCAGTCCCTGCGGGGCCACCGTGTAGGGGCCGAGCGCGATGTGCCAGGTGCCGGCGCGGACCGGGCCGGGGACGTACCCGGGGGTGGCGTCGTCGCCGCGCAGGAAGAACTCGGTGCGCGCCCCGCCCGACCAGCCGCGGAAACCCCGGCCGCCCGGCGCGGTGCCGCGCTCGTCGAAGATGCCGATGTCCAGGGCGTTGCCCGCGGTGCCGGCAGGCACGGACGGCCTCTCGTAGGTGTACGCGACCCTGATCTCCCGCACCCCGCGCGGCACTTCGACCGGCAGGTACACGAAGTCGGGCGAACCGGTGGGCAGGGTGCCGCGCACCGTGCGGGTCTTCGAACCGCCCGCCGGGGTGCCGGAGTCGCCGGCCGCGTCGGCGCCGCTCGCGAAGGTCACGCTTCCCAACGTAAGCGCCGCGGCGGCGCCCGTCACGAACAGGGCGCGTCTGCCCATCCCGTTTCCGTGGTCGTCCTCGCACATGCTGCTGCTCCCAGGGGTGGTCGAGCATGACATTGACTGCCATGGTGTGGCGCGGGGGTGGCAGGGGCAACCCTGCTGCCCGGCCGTGAACGCCGTTGAACGGGAAGGGGATCGGCGGTTTGCGCGCACGCGACGCCCCCGGACGCACCGGGATTGCGCGCGGGCCCTGCTGTGCCTGATCACCGCGATCGTATGCTCGAAGGATGACGACTTCCGAGACTCCCGGAACCGGGCCCACGACTCCCGCGACGTCCGGGACCGGGCCGACGGCGAACTCCATGCGGCGCGCGCTCAGACGTGCCCGCGACGGCGTCGCGCTCGACGTCGGTGAGGCGGCGGTTCTCCTCCGGGCGCGCGGCGCCGACCTCGAGGACCTGGCCGCGTCCGCCGCGCGTGTGCGCGACGCGGGCCTTCAGGCGGCCGGCCGTCCGGGCGTCATCACGTACTCCAAGAGCGTCTTCATCCCGCTGACCCGCCTGTGCCGGGACAAATGCCACTACTGCACCTTCGTCACGGTCCCCGGCAAGCTGCGCCGCGAGGGCCACGGGATGTTCATGTCCCCCGACGAAGTGCTCGACGTCGCCCGCCGCGGCGCCGAACTCGGCTGCAAGGAAGCCCTGATCACCCTCGGCGACAAGCCCGAGGACCGCTGGCCCGAGGCCCGGGAATGGCTCGACGCCCACGGGTACGACGACACGATCGCCTACGTACGGGCCATTTCCGTCCGCATCCTGGAGGAGACCGGCCTGCTCCCGCACCTCAACCCGGGAGTGATGTCCTGGACGGACTTCCAGCGGCTCAAGCCGGTGGCCCCGTCGATGGGCATGATGCTGGAGACCACCGCGACCCGGCTGTGGAGCGAGCCCGGCGGCCCGCACCACGGCTCCCCCGACAAGGAACCCGCCGTCAGACTGCGGGTCCTGGAGGACGCCGGGCGCTCCTCCGTCCCCTTCACCAGCGGACTGCTCATCGGCATCGGGGAGACGTACGAGGAGCGCGCCGAGTCGCTGTTCGCGCTGCGCCGGGTGTCGCGGTCGTACCACGGCATCCAGGAGCTGATCATCCAGAACTTCCGCGCCAAGCCGGACACCGCGATGCGTGGCATGCCGGACGCGGAACTCGACGAACTGGTCGCCGCGGTCGCCGTGGCCCGGCACATCATGGGCCCGTCGGCCTGCCTCCAGGCCCCGCCGAACCTCGTCGACAGCGAGTACGGACGGCTCATCGGTGCGGGCATCGACGACTGGGGCGGCGTCTCGCCGCTGACCATCGACCACGTGAACCCGGAACGGCCCTGGCCTCGGATCGAGGAACTCGCCGCCCGCTCGGCAACCGAGGGCTTCGAACTGCGCGAACGGCTCTGCGTCTACCCGGAGTTCGTGCGCCGCGGCGAGCCCTGGCTGGACCCGCGGCTGCTGCCGCACGTCCGGGCGCTCGCCGACCCGGAGACCGGCCTCGCCCGCCCCGACGCGGTCGTCGAGGGACACCCGTGGCAGGAGCCGGAGGAGGCCTTCGTCTCCTCCGGACGCACCGACCTGCACCACACCATCGACACCGAGGGCCGCACCGGCGACCGGCGCGACGACTTCGACGAGGTGTACGGCGACTGGGAGGCGCTGCGCGAGGCCGCCGCGCCCGGCATGGCCCCCGAGCGCATCGACACCGACGTACGGCAGGCGCTGGCCACCGCCGCGGACGACCCCACGAAGCTCACCGACGCCGAGGCGCTCGCCCTGCTGCACGCCGACGGCGCCGCGCTCGACGCGCTCTGCCGGGTCGCCGACGACGTCCGCCGGTCCGCCGTCGGCGACGACGTCACCTACATCGTCACGCGGAACATCAACTTCACGAACGTCTGCTACACCGGCTGCCGCTTCTGCGCCTTCGCCCAGCGCCGCACGGACGCCGACGCCTACACCCTGTCGCTGGAACAGGTCGCGGAGCGCGCCGCACAGGCCTGGGACGTCGGCGCGGTCGAGGTCTGCATGCAGGGCGGCATCCACCCCGACCTGCCCGGCACCGCCTACTTCGACATCGCGAAGGCGGTCAAGGAACGGGTCCCCGGCATGCACGTCCACGCCTTCTCGCCGATGGAGGTGGTCAACGGAGCCACCCGCACCGGTCTGTCCGTCCGGGAGTGGCTGACGGCCGCCAAGGAGGCGGGCCTCGACTCGATCCCGGGCACCGCCGCGGAGATCCTCGACGACGAGGTCCGCTGGGTGCTGACGAAGGGCAAACTGCCTGCGGCGACGTGGATCGAGGTCGTCACGACGGCGCACGAGCTGGGCCTCCGCTCGTCGTCGACGATGATGTACGGCCATGTCGACCAGCCCCGCCACTGGCTCGGCCACTTCCGCACGCTCGCCCGGATCCAGCAGGAGACCGGCGGCTTCACGGAGTTCGTGACGCTGCCCTTCATCCACACCAACGCCCCCGTCTACCTGGCCGGCATCGCCCGCCCCGGCCCGACCACCCGCGACAACCGCGCCGTGGTGGCGATGGCCCGTCTCCTGCTCCACCCGCACATCCCCAACATCCAGACCAGCTGGGTCAAACTCGGCGCCGAGGGGGCCGCCGAAATGCTGCGCTCCGGCGCCAACGACCTCGGCGGCACCCTCATGGAGGAGACCATCTCCCGCATGGCCGGGTCGTCCTACGGCTCGTACAAGTCGGTCAAGGACCTGATCGCGGTGGCCGAGGCGGCGGGCCGCCCGGCCAGGCCCCGGACGACGCTGTACGGCGAGGTGCCGGAGGAACGGCAGCGGGCCGCCGCCGCGTCGGACGGGCATCTGCCGGAGTTGTTGCCGGTGCTGGAGTGAGGGCCTGCGGCCGGGCGGACCGACGCGGACGGTGCCCCCGGTCCCCTGAAGGCCGTGCGCCAGAATGAGGGGCGTCGGGCTCGGGGCGAGGGGGCGGCACGGATGGCGCAGACGCGGCGGTCGATGCAGCAGCTGATCGCGCAGCGCAGACGGCAGGGCTTCATCGGACGCGGTGCCGAACGCGCCGCGTTCCGCGAGAACCTGGAACTGCCGCCGGAGGACGAACGGCACCGGTTCCTGTTCCACGTGCACGGCAACGCGGGCGTCGGAAAGACGTTCCTCCTCAGGGAGTTGGAGCAACTCGCCCGGGAACGCGGGGCGCTCACCGCCTACGTCGACGAGTCCGTCGGCAGCGTGCCGGAGGCGATGGCGGCCGTCGCCGAGCACTTCGCACGTCAGGGACACCGCTTCAAGGAACTGGAACGGCTCCTGGCCACTCACCGGGAGCGGCGCCACGAGGCGGCGGCCGCCGCGGACACCGGCCCCGGGCCCGAACCGGCGGACCCCTCGCCCGCCGGCATGGCCGCGGCCCGCGCGACCCTCGTGGGCCTGGGCCTCGTCCCCGGCGTCGGTGCCTTTGCGGGCGCCCTGGACCCGGCCCAGCTGGCGCAGGGCGCCGACCGGTTAAGGGCCGGGCTCAGTGCCCGGTTCCGCAACCAGGAGGACGTGCAACTGGTGCTGTCCCCCGAGCGCGTCCTCACCCCGGTGCTGCTGAAGGAGCTGGCCGAGGCCGCCGCCCACGTCCCCTGGGCGGTCCTGGCCTTCGACACCTACGAGCGCACCGGCCCCTTCCTCGACGGCTGGCTGCACGACGTCATGACCACCGACCGGTACGGCAGCGCCCTGCCCGCGAACATCGTGGTCCTCACCGCCGGCCAGCGGCCCCTCGACCCCGCCCGCTGGAGCGGTCTCGCCGACTTCGTCACGGAGGTGCCGCTCGGCCCGTTCACGGAGACGGAGGCGCGCGGACTGCTCGCCGGCAAGGGCGTGGTGGCCGAGCCGGTCGTCGAGGAGGTGTTGCGGCTCACGGGCGGCCTGCCCGTGCTGGTCTCGACCCTCGCCGAGCAGCGACCCGCCGGGCCCGACGGCATCGGCGACCCCAGCGCCACGGCCGTCGAACGCTTCCTGAAGTGGGAGCAGGACCCGGTGCGCCGGGCCGCGGCCCTCGCCTGCGCACTGCCGCGCCGTCTGGACGCGGACGTGTTCCGCGCCGCGGTGGACTGCCCGGACGAAGAGGCCGACGCGCTGTTCGGCTGGCTGCGGGGGCTGCCCTTCGTCAGCGACCGAGGGGACCGCGTCCAGTACCACGACGTCGTCCGCGCGCCGATGCTGCGGCTGCAACGGCGACGCTCCCCGCGCGGCTGGGCCGACCGCCACGCCCGGCTCGCCGCGGCGTTCGCCGCATGGCGCGGCGAGGTCGCCGCCCGCCTGGAGGAGGACGAGGTCTGGGGCGACGAGGAATGGCGGGAGCTGCGCCTCGCGGAGTCCTACCACCTGCTCTGCGCCGGGCCGCGTGCCGCGGTGCCCGCCGTGCTGCGCGACGTCGTGGACGCCTGTGGCGAGGGCGAGGTGGTGGCACACCGGTGGGCCCGGATGCTCGTCGAGGCGGGCGAGGACACGGACGCGGAAAACCTGGGCCGCTGGGGGCGCGAGCTGCTGGCGGAACTGGAGGACGGCACCCACCGCACGCTGGGACTGCTGCTGAACCGGGGCGGACTCGACGCGCGCGGTCAGGCGGTGGCCAGGATGCTGCGCGGCCTCGGCCACCGCGTGGACCGCGACTTCGCGCGGGCACTCGTCGAGTACGAGGCGGCGATCGAGCTCGATCCCGAACTGGAGCGCGCCTATTACGGCCGCGGCGTCACCCACGCCGAGCTGCACGCGTACGAGGCCGCCCTCGCCGACCTCGACCGTGCCGACGAGCTGCGGCCGGGCAAGGCCCGGATCCTGTTCGTCCGCGGTGACTACCACCGCATCATGGGCCACTTCGAGCAGGCCCTCGAAGACCTGGACCGCGCCGTCGCGATCGACCCCCAACTGGCGGGCGCCTGGGCCTCCCGGGGTGTCACCCGGCACAGCCTCGGCCGTACCGACGCCGCCCTCGCCGATCTGGACCGGGCCGTCGAGCTCGACCCGGAACACGTGTGGGCGCTGGTGCGGCGCGCCCGTGTACGGCGTTCGCGCGAGGAGCACACCGAGCAGCTCGCCGACCTGGACCGGGCGGTCGCACTGGGGCCCGGCCTGGCCTGGGTGGCCTGTGAGCGGGGCGACGCGCTGCGGGTCGCCGGCCGTGCCGAGGAGGCCCTCGCCGACTACGACCGGGCGATCGCCCTCAACGACGCCTACGCGTCCGCCTACGCGAGCCGGGGCGTCGCCCGCAGCGGACTCGGCCGTCACACCGCCGCCCTCGCCGATCTGGACCGCGCCCTGGAGCTCTACCCCTCGTACGCCTGGGCGCTGGTGCAGCGGTCCGCGGTGCACCGTCGGCTCGCCGACCCCGAGCGCTCGTTCGCCGACGCCGACCGGGCCGCGGACCTGTGGCGGAGCAACGCGTGGGTGCTGTGGAACCGCGGGGAGGCACTGCGCTGCCTCGGCCGCTTCGAGGAGGCCCGCACCGACCTGGACCGGGCGCTCGCCCTCGACCCGGACAATCCGTGGGCGGTCGGCTGCCGCGGCGCCGTCCTGCACGAACTGGGGCTCTTCGGTGAGGCGTTGGCCGATCTGGAGCGGGCCGTCGTCCTGGATCCGGACGGTGGCTGGTACCGGATGCGGCGGATCGTCACGCTGCTCGCGGTGGGGCGTGCGGAGGACGCCCGCACGGGTCTGGAGCACTATCTCGGGCGCGGCGACCCGGCCGACGATGCGGCCTGGGCTTATCACACGCTCGCCCGGATCCATCTGCTGGAGGACCGTGCCGGGCGGGCGAGGCAGGCGCTGACGGCGGCCTTCGCGCACGGTCTCGAAGAACCCGGCGGCCTGGAGGAGCTGGCGTGGGCGCAGCGCAGGGCGGGGGAGTGGGCCGCGGCGCGGCGCACGGCCGAGCGGATGGGCGCCGGTCACGCGGCGGGCGGGGCCGTCTGCCTGGCGCTGACAGTGGCCTGCCACGACGGCGCGGACGCGGCGCGGCCGATGTGGCGCGAGGCCGCGCGCCTGGTCCCCGGCCGGGAACAGGCCCCCGGCGCCGCCGAATTCCTGCGCACCGTGATCGACGCGGGTCTGGAGGACTGGCCGGCGCTCGACGACAGTCTGACCCGGCTGCTCCGCGAACCGCGCGAATGGGTCGACCTCGCCTGGCTCGCCGGCCTTCTGCAGGAACTGTCGTCCGCTCCCGGCGCCGCCGTCGCGCGCCTGGCTCCCCGTCTGGCGCGCGTGACGGAGGAACGGGACGCGATCAGGGCGCGGTACGCGGAGTGACGTTCGGGGAGGTGACCGGCACGGCCCGCACGGCCCGGCCGCGTCGGCGGCCGGTGCGTTCATCGCCCAAAGGTGACCAGGAGGGTTCACTCGGCCCACACTTCGCATACCGTTCCGTCCCCTCAACCGACCGTTGGCGTTCGATTACAGTGCTGGACTGTCGGACGTGCGGACGGTGCCTGGGAGGTCTCGGTGGGTGCGACAGCCGGTGCCGTCTGGGGCCGTACCGAGCAGCAGGACTTTCGCAGCAGAGTACGCGGCACGCTGCTGGGGGCGGCCGTGGGCGACGCGCTGGGCGCACCGCTCGACGGGCTCGGCCTGGAGGAGATCCGCGAGGCGTACGGCGCGGAGGGCCTCACCGACCTTGCGTCCGCGTACGGCAGACGCGGCGCCGTCACCCATCTCACGCAACTCACGCTGTTCAGCGTCGACGGGCTGATCCGCGCCCAGGTGCGGCGCGACACGGGTGCCTGGCATCCGCCCACGGACCTGCACCGGGCCTACCGCAGGTGGGCCGCCACCCAGAGCGACTGGGGGCCCGACGAGCGCCGCAAGGACGACGGCTGGCTGGCCCGCGAGGAATGGCTGTACGCGCGCCGTGACCCGGCCAGGTCCTGTCTGCTCGGCCTCGGCGACGACATCATGGGCACACTCGACGCGCCGAAGAACCCCGGTGAGGCCGGACCGGAGGCCGCGGCCCGCTCGGCGCCCTTCGGACTGCTCGTCGGCTGGGAGCCGCAGCTGGTGATGCAGCTGGCCGTGGAGTGCGCCGCGCAGACGCACGGGCATCCGGCGGCCTATCTGGCGGCGGGTGCGTACGCCGTGATCGTGCACGCGCTGGCCCGTGGCGAGAGCCTGGACGCCGGCGTGCAGCGGGCCCTCGGGCTGCTCGGCGCGCGGCCGGGACAACAGCCCGTCACGGACGCGCTCCAGCACGCGCTGGGTGCCGTCCGGCAGGGCATGCCGACTCCGGGGCGGGTGGAGGAACTCGCCGGGAACGCCACCGCGGAGGGGCTGCTCGCGGTCGCCGTGTACTGCGCGCTGGTCGGCGAGGACATCCGCCACGGGCTGCGTCTCGCGGTCAACCACGGGGGCCCGTCCGGTGTCGCCGGGGCGCTCACCGGCGGGCTGCTCGGCGCCCTGCACGGCGAAACGGCCCTCCCCCCGGCCTGGCTGGCCGAGCTGGAGGGCCGTCCCACCGTGCTGGTCCTCGCGGACGACTTCGCGATGGAGATGACCCAGGGGCCCGCGCTGCACGGGCCGGGCGGGTCGTCCCCCGGGTGGCTCGCCCGCTATCCGCGGGGCTGAGCCGCCCCCTGGTCCTTCAGTCCTTCGCCGGGGTGCCCACCACGCCGTCGGCCGCCCCGGCGGGCGCCGGGATCGCCGCCGCCGCGCCGCCGGTGTCGTCGTCCGTGTTGATCTTCTCGATGATCGCGTCCCGCTCCGGGGTGTCCTCGGGCCTCAGGTGGCCGATGAGGATGTACAGGACCAGGGAGATGACCATCGGCACGGCCACCTGGTACTCCAGCTTCACGTCGGTGCGCTGCGAGAAGTCCAGGTTGTAGTTGACGAAGAAGAACGCGAGCAGACCGCAGGCCCAGCTGGTCAGCGCCGCCGTCGGCCCGGACCTACGGAACGGGCGGAGCAGTCCGAGGATGAACGGGATCGCGATCGGGCCCATCAGGCCGGCCACCCACTTGATGACGACCGTGATGATGTCCTTGAAGGTGGGGGAGTTGACCTGGGTGGCCACCGCCATCGAGAGGCCGAGGAAGGCGACGGTGGTGACGCGGCCCGCGATCAGCCCGGCCCGGGTGTCCCAGGCCCGCGCGGCCTTCGACAGCACCGGGACGACGTCCCGGGTGAACACGGCGGCGATCGCGTTGGCGTCCGAGGAGCACATGGCCATCGTGTGCGAGAAGAAGCCGACGACGACCAGGCCCAGCAGGCCGTGGGGCAGGAGCTGTTCGGTCATCAGGCCGTACGCGTCTGAGCCGTCGGGCTTCTGTGCGGTGACGAGCAGCGGCGACAGCCACATGGGGATGAACAGGATGACCGGCCACACGAACCACAGTCCGGCGGACAGGAACGCCGAGCGCGTGGCCTGCTTGGCGCTGCCGGTGGCCATGTAGCGCTGGGCCTGGTTCCACATGCCGCCGTTGTACTCGAACAGCTTGATGAACAGGTACGCGATGAAGAACACGGTGAGGTACGGGCCCGCGAAGCCGTCCGCGTGGCCGTCCAGCTTCGGCGAGTCCAGCGCCTTGGACAGGCCGCCCTGGTCGGAGATCTTGTTCAGCGCGATGACCAGCATGGCGAGGCCCGCCAGCAACTGGATGACGAACTGGCCGAGTTCGGTGAGAGCGTCGGCCCACAGCCCGCCGATCGTGCAGTACACCGCCGTGATGCCGCCGGTGATGATGATGCCCTGGGTGAGCGTGACGCCGGTGAAGACGCTGAGGAGGGTCGCGATGGCGGCCCACTTCGCGCCGACGTCGACGATCTTCAGCAGGATGCCGGACCAGGCGAGTGCCTGCTGCGTCGGTACGTTGTAGCGGTCCTTGAGGTATTCGAGGGGCGAGGCGACGTGCAGGCGCGAGCGCAGCCGGTTGAGCCGGGGTGCGAAGGCCTTGGCGCCTATGGCGACGCCTATGGCGATGGGCAGGGCCCAGGTGACGTACGACGTGATGCCGTACGTGTACGCGATGCCGGCGTAACCGGTGAACATCACCGCGCTGTAGCCCGACATGTGGTGCGAGATGCCCGACAGCCACCACGGCATCTTGCCGCCCGCGGTGAAGAAGTCGCTGACATCGTCCACACGCTTGTGGGACCAGACGCCGATCGCCGTCATCACGCCGAAGTACGCGACCAGGACGGCCCAGTCGAGACCGTTCATGTGCCCCCTCCAGGGGTCCGCCTTGTGAACCTGCTGATACCGGACGGCACTTCGCCAGTACGCGCTGGGGCGGCGCCCCCGTGCGGGAGCGGGGACTTCGGGGATTGAACCGCTGGTCCGACCGGCCGGTCAAGACCTTTCGCGGTCACAGATATGAACGCAGATCAGAAAGCAGAACGATTTTACGTCCACTTTACCCGTCGGGCTGTTGTCGTGCTCGTGACGTGGACCACACGATGAGCGGGCACTTCGCCAGACCGGCGGACCCACGGAGAAGGGCGACCGGACGACAGCCGTACGGGATGCGGGTCCCGTACGCCTGGGAAGGGAGGGTCGACAGCAGTGACTACCGCATGAGTTCGCCGGCGTTCACGAGCAGCGACTGCCCCGTGATCGCCCGCGCCCGGTCGGACGCCAGGAACACCGCGGCGTCCGCCACGTCCCCGTCGGTGGCCAGCTCGGGCAGGGCCATCCGTTCGGTGAGCCGCCGCAGCACGTCCGCCTCGGGCACGCCCTCGGTGTGCGACGTGAACTGCACGTACGCCTCCACGGGCGGCCCCCACATCCATCCGGGCAGTACGGTGTTGACCCGGATCCGGTGCGGTCCGAGTTCCCGCGCGAGCGAGTACATCGCACTCGTCAGCGCGCCCTTCGACGCCGCGTAGGCCGCCTGGCGCACCTGGCTCGGCGCGGCCACCGACGACTGCGTGCCGATGATGACGACCGAGCCGCCCCGCTCCTTCAGTCCGGGCAGGCAGGCCCGGGTCATCCGCAGGGTGCCCAGCAGGTTCACGTCGATGACCGACTGCCAGGTCGCGAAGTCGGCGTCCTGGAGGCCGCCGAAGTAGCTGTCCCAGGCGGCGACATGGACGACCGCGTCGATCCGCCCGAACCGCTCCGTCGCCAGCGCGGCCAGCGCCTCGCACTGGCTCTCGTCCGTGATGTCCGTCGCCCGGTACGCCGTGTGCGAGCCGTCCGGATCGAGCTCCGCCGCCGACTTGGCGAGGTTCGCCTCCGTACGCGCCCCGAGCACCGCGTGGCCCCCGTCGCGCACCACCGCCGCCGCGACCTGATGGCCGAGTCCGGCCCCGACGCCCGACACGACGACGGTCCTGCCCGCGAGCAGTGACATCGCTGCCTCCATGTTCTCCGGATCGGTTCGCCTTCGGGGCGCCCGGGCCCGCGCCCCTTCGGCTCACCCGCCGGCGGTGCCGTGCCTCTGGCGCATTGCCTGACGGAGCGTCAGAGTATGGGCGTCCGGCGGAAGAAGGAAGGGGATCGTCGTGTCGGAGGAGACTCGCAGCGAGACGTACGCCGAACTGGCCGCCCTCGGCCCGTACGGCGTCCGTCCGGGCCATGCCCTGATCACCATGGTCGAACCGCACCCGGGCCACGAGTACGCGTACAACCGCTGGTACGAGGACGACCACTACTACGCCGGAGCGATGGCGATGCCCTGGATGTACGCGGGCCGCCGCTGGGTCGCCACCCGCGACCTCCAACTGCTGCGCTACCCGGAGAAGTCGGCGGTCGCCCAGCCGGTCACCGCGGGCTGCTACCTCTCCACGTACTGGGTCACCGAGGGCCGTTACGACGACCACATGAAGTGGACCGTCGGCATCAACAAGCGGCTCAACCGCGACGGCCGCGTCTACCAGGACCGCACGCACGTCTTCACGGCCTTCCAGGACCACGAGGCCACCGTGTACCGCGACGGCGCCGCGGGACCCCGCGACCATCACGCCCTGGACCACCCGTACGCGGGGCTGGTGCTGGAGGTCGTCGACGCGGAGTGCGCGGAGCGGCGCGCCGAGCTGCTGGAGTGGCTGCGCTCCCGGCACCTGCCCAAGCGTCTCGCGGGCTCACCGGCCGCCATGGTCACCGTCTTCAGCCCGACCCCGCTGCCCGGCGACCGGATGACGTACGTCAAGCAGGTCGAGGGCGTGGACACACGGCTGACGCTGCTGTGGTTCCTGGAGGCGGACCCGCGGGACTGCTGGGAGGAGTACTTCACCGGGCTCGACGCGGAGGTGGCCGCCGCGTCCGCCGACGGCCCGGATCCGGGGGCACTCGGCAGGGTGGAGCTGGTCGCGCCCTTCATCCCCACGGTGCCGGGGACGGACCGGTACGTGGACCGGCTGCGCTAGCCGGCGGGCGGGGTCACCCCACCCGGCGCAGGTGCGGGAGAAAAGAGCCGAGCCCCCTCGGCCAGGACGGCGGGCCGGTCGAGAGGGCTCTGTCGGTGGATCGTATGAAGTTGTGTCGGGTCATGTGTCGGACGTGGCGTGGGGTCGTACCTCAGACGAGGCCGGCGGCCCCACGGCTCACCTCGGCCACGAAGACGTTCCAGGCGTCCGCGGGAAAGGCCAGGGTGGGGCCTGCGGGGACCTTGGAGTCCCGTACCGCCATCGCCGCGGGGACCGGGGACTTGACCTCGACGCAGGCGCCGTTCCCGGTGGAGTAGGAAGACTTGGTCCACGTGTCCGTGGCGCCCTGCTGAATTGCCATGTTCGCTCCAGTAAGCCAGTCGTTCATCTGTGAGTACCTCCGACCACGCGGTACGCGCTGCCACCGCACCACGGGTCCGCTTCGGAATCCGCAGTCCGGTTTGCGCCACGTTGTTGTTCGGTGGCGTGATCGACGCTACTCGCCAACATCGGCTGACGAAGCGACTATTCACTCGACTGGATGGCATATTCCAGTGGGGTCTTCCGCCCCGGCCCGGCGAAGGTGTATCGTCCGGCTCCTTCCCGTCAGGAACCCTCCCCGAGGCCGTCCCCGACGTCCGGAGCCCTCCGCCTCAGCGCGCGTGCTCCTTGGCGATGTCCGCGATGAACTGGCGCGACTGCTCCACGTTCAGGGCCTGGGCCCGCAGGTGCTCGTACATCACGCTGTACTTCTGGACGTCGTTCGCCTTCTCCAGGTACAGGTCGCTCGTCACGCCCTCGATGTACACCACGCTGGAGTCCGCCGCGTCGGGGAACTCCAGGATCGCGTACTGGCCGTTCAGCCCGGGGTGCGCTCCCATGTCGAAGGGGATCACCTGCACCGTGACGTGCGGCAGTTGCGACTGCTCGACGAGGTGCTCCAGCTGGTCGCGCATGAGGGAACGGTTGCCGACGGTACGGCGCAGGGCGGCCTCGTCGAGGACGGTCCACAGACGCAACGGGTTGTCCGGCGCGGAGATTCGTTCCTGCCGTTTCATCCGCACCTGGACCCGCTTGTCGATGTCGCCCGGCGCCGTCTCCGGCAGCGCGCCCGCGATCAGGGCCTCGGCGTACGACCGGGTCTGCAGCAGGCCGGGGACGACCTGCGGGTCGTACACGCGCAGCGAGGCCGCGTCCGTCTCCAGGCCGATGTAGACGCTGTACGGGATGTCGCCGAAGGAGTGCCACCAGCCCTGCTGGCGCGAGTCCTTGGCCATCTGCATCAGCGAGTCGACGATCCGGTGGTCCTCGACCTCGTACACGCCGCACAGGTCACGGACGTCCCGCTGGCTGATGCTGCGCCGTCCGTTCTCCAGCCGGCTGATCTTCGACTGCGACACCAGCAGCCGCTCGGCGACCTCTTCGGCCGTCATGCCCTTCAGCTCGCGGAGCCGGCGCAGTTCCTGACCCAGCCGGCGCCGCCGGACGGTGGGATTGACATTGGACGCCACGGGACGTGCACCTCCGGCTGCAGGCCTGTACTTTGCGTATCTGCTGTTGAGCAGATTGCCACCAAGGTGCTTTCTACCGCTGGGAAACAGCGGATATGCGCTGGGTGCGCGCCAGTTCGGCGGTCCGCCGCGCGGCGGCGCGCCTCCGCGGCCCCGGATGCGGCCGCGCGGGGCGCTGGGGCCGTGTCGTCGTCCGGACGTACGGCCTCATCGCCCCGCGCGAGCCAGCGGCTCCCGAACCGGGTCGTGGGGACTGCGGTGCGGCGCTGAGGTTCTGGCGGTGCTGGTGGTTCCGGCGGTGCTGGTCCTGCTGTGGGGTGCCGTGGGACTGCGGCTCAGTGCACCACGGCGCGCGCCATGGAACCGTGGCGCGGTTGCATCGGAACACCGCGGGCGGGTTCCGGTGCGGACCTGACTCCGGCGGTGGCCGGACGGCCTGCCGGTGCCGGGTTGCGGCGAGGCTGAGCGGCCACGCCGTTCTGGACGTCCATGACCGCGTGGGCCACGAGACCGCCCATGGGGTCATGCCTGATCAGATCCCGCAGCCGGGAGCGGGACGAGCGTCCCTCGTTCCCCGGGTACAGGTGCTTGCCGAGTCCGACCGCGTGGGCCAGCGCGGCGAGCGCCGCGGTCCGCGGGTCCGGCGGTACGCCGGTGCGGATCGCACTGTCCAGCCGGGACCTGATCTCCCGGCTGATCGCCGTGTCCGTCGCCTGGTAGCGAGTCGTCGGCAGCACCCCGCACATCTGGCCGGCCACGGCATGGACCATGCCGCACCTCTCCAGATGCGAGAGGTAGGTCTGGCGCAGCCCCAGCCGGGGTCCGCCAATCCAGTTGACCGCGCGTACGGGTGCTCCGCGGCGGCGAAGCAACTCCAACGCACAGTCCAGTGTCGGATCTCCAGTCGGCCGTGGCGCCACCACGGCGATACGATCCCCGTCTGGGGCTATCCGTCCGGCCAGTGCCAGCTCCACTAGCTGTGCTCCGGCCAGACCGAGGTCGAGCGACTGCGGCTGTGCGGTGGTACCCGTCGTCGGGTCCAACGCCAGCAGCAGAAGCTCCTCCGGAAGTGTTCTGCGGCTCCTGCCCATCCATGCCTCCCCGCGTGGATGAATGACAGGGTGACCCCTCTCACATCGGTCTGTCGAGGGTGCCTGACCGGAATGCAGTGGAACCGGTAGGTATGTCGTTCTCGTCTACCGCAGGGGCCAAGCCCTCACACAGGACACTGGTACATGGTTCGGACAGCGGTGTCCGGGCGGCGGTTCAACGGATGACGGTTCGTTTGGACGCACGGGGCGTGCGTCGCATGGAGGAGGCATCGGTGGCGGGCGAGTCCCCCGACAGGTCGAAGCAGCACGAGTCGTCGGCGCCGTCGGCAGAACCGACGCCGGTGACCCCGGCTGCGGTTCCGGGTCCGGCGCGCGGGGCCGCGTCGAGTCCGTCCACGGCTCCGGCTTCGGCCGACCCACGAGTGGCGATGGCCCGGGAGAGGGCGGCCACGGTACGGGTGGATCAGGCGACGGCGGTGTTCTCCACGAAGGCGGTCACGGCGGAACGGGCGGTGACGGAGGCCGAGTCGTCTCCCGCGCCGGCTCCCGCCTCGGCGGGCACCGTGGACTCCACGGACGCCGCCGACGAGCCCGCCGGGTCCGGCGAGGCCGGGTCCGCGGGTGACGCCCGGCTGCGCGCGGCCGTGGCCGCGTGGGTGGCCGGTACGGACGAGGAGGCGCCGGCGGGAGCCGGTGAGCCCGCCGGGGCCTCGGCCGGTGCGGGGGAGGCGGGGCGTGACACCGCCGACGCCGACGCCGGCGCCGATGACGCCGAGAACGACGGCGCCGACGCGGGCTCCGATGACGCTGCCGCCGCCGGCATTGACGCGGACTCGGGCTCCGGCTCCGAGGCCGACTCCACAGACGCTGACGAAGCGTCAGCGGCGCGTGCCGACGCCGACGCCGACGAGGAGCAGAGCTCCGGGTCCGCCGCCGAGGAGGCCGCGGACACGGCTGCCGACGCCGACACCGCCACCGACGCGTCCGAGGACGAGCCCCGGGACGACGTGGCGTCCGGCACGGCCGCTGCCGACGACACGGCCGAGCCCGAGCCCGAGTCCGAGCCCGAGCCCGAGTCCGAGCCCGAGTCCGAGTCCGAGCCCGAGCCCGAGTCCGAGCCCGAGTCCAAGTCCGGGGCGGACGCCGCCCGCTCGGACGAGACCGTCGCCCCCGGTCGCCCGGTGAGTGGGCCCGAGGACTCCCCGAAGGACTCCGCGGACGCCGAGGACCCCGCGGACGCGAAGCCTGCCGTGGACGCGGAGACCCCGGAGGACGCCAACTCCCCGGCCGACGCCGAGGCTCCCGCCGACTCCACCGAGGCGAAGGCTCCCGCCGACGCGAAGCCTCCCGTCGACCAGCCCACCGCCATCTTCAAGGCGCCGCGGCCGCCCGCCGTGGACCAGCCCACGACGATGCTCAAGCTGGGCGGCGGCACCGACCCGGGCGCCCGCAAGGCCCCCGCGAAGCCCGAGGACGAGCCCGCCGGCAAGGCCCCCGCGAAGCCTGCCGACAAGCCGGCCGCGAAGCCCGCGCCCGCCGCCGAGCGCACCAGCAGGTTCGTCGCGCTCAAGCCCCTGGACGAGCCCGCCCCGACGAAGCCGAAGCCCGCCGAGCCCGGGCCCGGCACCGCCGCCAGGCCCGCCGCGGACGCGACCGCCGCCCTCCCGCAGGTCGGCCCCGAGCGCACCACCCAGCAACCGCTGCCGCCCAAGCCGCCGCTGGACCTCCTGGCGGAGCTGACGAACACGCCGCCACCCCCGCAGACTCCGGTCCGCACGATCGTGCGGCGGGTCAAGATCTGGACCCCGCTGGTCCTGCTCCTCGCGGTGATCTTTGCAGTCGCGCAGGCCGTGCGTCCGCTCCCGGCGCCGTCGCTCGCGCTGACCGCCGACGAGACGTACACCTTCGACGGAGGCTCCCTCGACCTGCCCTGGCCCGGCCAGGGACAGTCGGCGATCGAGGTGGAGGGCGTCGGCAGCCTGGGCACCGACGGCAAGCAGACGCCCGCGCCCATCGCGAGCGTCGCCAAGATCATGACGGCGTACGTGATCCTCCAGGAGCACCCCCTCAAGGGGGACGAGAGCGGCGAGAAGATCACCGTCGACCAGCAGGCCGAGGACGAGTCGAAGCTGCCGGACGAGTCGACCGCCGCGATGTCGAAGGGCCAGCAGTTCACCGAGCGTCAGATGCTCCAGATGCTGATGATCCCGTCGGGCAACAACGCGGCGCGGCTGCTGGCCCGCTGGGACTCCGACAACAAGAGCTTCGTCGCCAAGATGAACGCCGCGGCCGACGAGCTCGGCATGACGAACACGACGTACACCGACCCCAGCGGTCTGCAGAAGACCACGGTGAGCACGGCCACCGACCAGCTCAAGCTGGCCAAGGAGGTCATGCAGAACGACGTGTTCCGCGGCATCGTCGGGATGGCCAGCGCGAAGATCCCCGGCCTCGACAAGCCCATCTACAACAACAACGACCTGCTGGTGCAGCAGGTCGGGGTGATCGGCCTGAAGACCGGCTCGTCCACGCCCGCGGGCGGCAACCTGGTGTGGGCCGCGACCAAGACGGTGAACGGCAAGACCCAGACCGTCTACGGCGCGGTCATGAACCAGAACGCCGGAACCGGCAAGGTCTGGGACAGCCTCCACCTGGCCCTCGTCAACAGCCAGAAGCTGATCGACAAGGTCCAGAAGGGTCTGACCACCGCCAAGGTGGTGAAGAAGGGGCAGATCGTCGGCTATGTGGACGACCAGCTCGGCGGCCGGACCCCGGTCGTCGCCACCAAGGACATGACGGCGATCGGCTGGCCGGGTCTGAAGACCGAGCTGTCGATCGGTGACGGGGGCAAGGCGGTCCCGCACTCCGGCAAGGCCGGCACGGTCGTCGGCGACCTGACGGTCGGCGACGGGTCCAGCCACGCCGTGAAGATCCCCGTGGCGCTCCAGTCGGACCTCGCGGAACCCGGCTTCGGCGCGAAGCTGACGCGCGTCGCCTGAACCGCCGCCGTCACCTGGACGGACGTACCCACCGATGAAGTACCCGCGTACGTGTCGGTGACGTATTCCGGATACGAGCACACGCCCCGCACCCCGCCGACGGCGCCCCACCCGGGCGCCACCCGGCGGGGTGCGTGCTAGCGTCGCGAAGTCGGGGCTGCTCGCCGCGGGCCGCGGGTCCCGGACGAGAACGGAAAACGGGACACGGGGAGTGCCTTGCAGTGGCGACAGCGGAGCCGACACACGCCGACGACGCCGATCCGGGCCCGGGCACGGGTCCGCGAATACCGCTGCGCTCCCGCATATCCGAGGAGGCCCGCGACGACCCCGGCGCCCGGGAGCAGGAGCACGGCACCCGGCTGAGCCGCTTCCTGCGGCACCCCGTCACCCTGGCCACCGTCCTCTCGGGTGTGCTCCACCTCGCCTGGTTCTTCACGTTCGCGAACAGTGGCGGGGATCTGGCGGCGCAGGACGCCTGGGCGGAGTTCGTCGGGCGGCACCCGGACTCCGCTTACAACCTCGCCTGGTACGGCGGGATGCACCCGGTGTCGTACAGCGTGGTGTCGCCGTACCTGATGTCCGTCCTCGGCGTCCGCACGACCATGATGATCGCGGGGACGATATCGGCCGGCCTGCTGATGTTGATCCTGATCCGCAGCCGCGCGGTGCGCAAGCCGCTGTGGCCGGCCCTCGCCGGGATCTTCGCGCTGCTGTGCAACGCCATCTCGGGCCGTGTGACCTACGGCCTCGGCACGGTGTTCGCCCTCGCCGCGACGGCCGTCGTGTTCTGCTGGCCCTACCGCTGGCGCTACAAACGCTGGGCGAAGGCGCTGTGCGCGGCGCCGCTCGCCGCGCTCGCCACCGCCGCCTCCCCGGTGGCCGGCCTGTTCGTGGGCCTGGTCGCGGTCGCACTCTTCCTCCAGAAGCGCCGCCCGGGCGCCTACGCCCTGGGGATCGCCCCGACGATCGTGGTGGCGGTGTCGGCCTGGCTGTTCCCCTTCTCCGGCACCCAGCCGATGACCGTCTACTCGGTCATCCTGCCGTTCCTGTACGCCGGGTTCGTCTTCTTCCTCGTCCCCAAGGAGTGGACGACGGTCCGCATCACTGCGGCCGTGTACGGCACCGCCGTCGTCCTCGTCTGGCTGATCAGCTCGCAGATCGGCTCCAACATCACCCGCCTGGCCATGCTCTTCGCGGGCGTCGCCCTGCTGGCGGCGCTGCCCTTCGCCGTGCCGCGCTCCCGCAAGTGGTACGCGATCGTCGTCGCCTTCGCCGGGTTCACCACCTGGATCGGCGTCAAGTCGGTCGACGACATCGTGCACACGACCCCGGCCGCGTCCTGGGCCCGCGAGCTCGCCCCCCTCGTCAACCAGCTCCAGGTGGTGGGCGCCGAGAAGGGCCGCGTCGAGGTCGTCCCCGCCCGGTCCCACCGCGAGGCGTCCGCCCTCGCCCCCTACGTGAACCTCGCCCGCGGCTGGAACCGCCAGGCCGACATGGAGCGCAACCCGCTCTTCTACGACGACACCCTCAACTCGGCGAACTACCACGAGTGGCTCCAGCGCTGGGCCGTCCACTACGTCGTGCTGCCCAAGGACGAGCCCGACGGCGACGGCGGGGAACGCGAACGCCAGCTCGTCCAGCGGGGCATGCCCTACCTGCGGCAGATCTGGGGCGACGCGAACTGGCAGCTGTTCGCCGTCACCGATCCCGCCCAGCTCGCCGAGCCCGACGCCTTCGTCCAGCGCGCCGAACAGGGCGAGATGACGATCGAGGTGAAGAAGGCGGGCCGCATCCTGATCCGCGTCCCCTACTCGCCGTGGCTGAGCATCGTCGACGACAAGGGCAAGAGCGTGCGGCCCCCGCAGGAGACCGAGGAGTCCAAGCACCGCGAGGACAGCACACCCAAGACGTACGAGAACCTCAACGGCTGCCTGATGCCGACCGAGGAGACCCCGGCGGGCGACAAGTGGACGGAGCTGCTGGCCCCGAAGCCGGGCACCTACCGCCTGGCCGCGCCGTACCAGCTGCCCCGCGGCACGCCCTGCCCGGAGGAAATGCGCTGATCCGGCGGGGTCCCACGCCCCGCCGGCCCGCGCCCCCTCACTTCACGGGGAACGCCACGTCGCACACCGGGTCCTCGGGCCCGGCGGCGTCCCAGTCGGCGAAGTACACCTCCCGGCAGGGGCCGTCGCACGACAGTCCCCGTTCGGCGATCCACGCCTCGACGGCCTCGAAGGCCATGTGGATCTGCGGGTAGGCGACCTGTGCCTTGGGGATCCGGGCGTAGGCCAGACGCTGCGCGGGCTCGACGCGGACCTTGATCTCCCGGATCCGCCCCTGTGCGCGGACCCATGCCCGCGCGGCGTCGGCGTCCGCGACCGGCACACAGGCCTCCACGGGTCCGTCGCTCTCCGTGCTGACCTCGGCGTGGTAGACGACGAAGGGCGGCCCGTCGAACCCTCCGCAGGCGCGGGCGCCCTCCTCCAGCCGCCCCAGCGAGGCGGGAATCCACACCGGCAGCTCGGTGGCCAGCACATGCCGTGTCTCCGCCAGCACCACCCGCTCGGGCACCTCGACGGTCTCGACCACGAACTTCTCGTACATCTGCGAACTCCTCCCGGACAGCCGTCCACGGAGGTACGCGGCGAGCGCCCGCTGAGAGGCGAAGCGTTCCTCGGCCTCGTCCCAGTACGCGCCGAGGAGTGAGGCGGCGGCGGACCCCTCCGCCTCCACCACCTCTGCGATCCGGGCGAGCGGCATGTCGAGCCGGCGCAGCAGCACGACGAGCCGGGCCCGCTCGACCTGACCGACGCGGTAGTAGCGGTAGCCGCTGATCTCGTCGACGTGCGCCGGGGCCAGCAGCCCCAGCCGGTCGTACAGCCTGAGCGCCTTCGCGGACAGCCGGGCCCGAGCGGCGAACGCGCCGATGGTGAGCAGTTCCCCGTCCACGGCGGCACTCCCCCTCTCCCTGGGCCCGGATCGCCCCCTCGTCACCTCCGTCACCGGGCGCCTTTTGCCCGGTGACGAGGACGCTCCCCCCTGCCCCAGGGGCAAGGTCAACGACGTCAGGCAGCGAGCTGCTTCTCCACCGCCGCCACGACCGTTGCCGACTCCGGTTCGGTCTGCGGGGAGAAACGGCCGACGACCGTGCCGTCGCGCCCGATCAGGAACTTCTCGAAGTTCCAGCGGATGTCACCACTGTGGCCCTCGGCGTCCGCGGTGCCCACCAGACCCTCGTAGAGGCCGTGCCGCCCGTCGCCGTTCACCTCGACCTTCTCGGTCATCGGGAAGGTCACGCCGTACGTCGCCGAGCAGAACTCCGCGATCTCCTCGGAGGTGCCGGGCTCCTGGCCCATGAACTGGTTGCAGGGCACGCCGAGCACGGTGAAGCCCTGGTCCGCGTAGCGCTCCTGGAGGCGCTCCAGGCCCGCGTACTGCGGGGTCAGCCCGCACTTGGAGGCGACGTTGACGATGAGCACGGCCTTGCCGCGGTACTGCTTGAGGTCGGCGGAGCCGCCCTGGAGGGCCCCGATCTCGATGTCGAGCACAGAATGGTCAGTAGTCATGAGCGGATGCTAACTCCGCCCGGTGACAGGACCGTCAGTCGCGCTGGGCCGTGACGAGCACCTCGCCGGCCGCCGTCCGCGAGTACAGCACCGACCGCCCCGCACGCCGCCGCTCGACGAGCCGGGCGTTCAGCAGCACCTTCAGATGACGTCCGACCGAACCCAGCCCCTGCCCGGTCACCGCGACCAGCTGGCTCGTCGACATGGGGGAGTCCAGGAGCACGAGCACCCCGGCGCGCGCCGGGCCCAGGAGCGCGCCGAGGCTCTCCGGCACCGCTTCGGCCCGTCCGTCCGCGAGGACGCCCGTGCAGGGGTAGACGACGGCGTACCGGTGCGGATCCTCCCATGACACCCACCCGGTCTTCGGGGTGACGGGCACGAACAGCAGCTGGGCGCCGGAGATCTCCCGCGGCGGATATTCGTGGAGGTTCACCTGGAGCCGGTTGTCGCCGAGCCACCGTGTCCCCGGCCGCAGCGCGTCCAGCGCCGCGGCCCAGCCGCCCTGGCTCAGATGCGCGGTCCGTGCCACGACGTCCGCCTCCAGGACGCGCCGCCGCCGCTCCCAGTCAGGGCGTACGCACCGCTCCCACACGTGCGTGAGGAGATCGGCGGCGCGCCGGGGCAGGTCGTCGCGGTCCGCCAGCGCGGCGGGCAGCGGGCCGCCGAGCGAGACGGCGAGATGCGCGCGGGCCGCCTGCGGCGGGGTCTCCCGCATCCTGGCGATCTCCACCTCGAAGGACTCGTCGCCGTACGGCGTCGGGGTCAGGAAGTCGGCGATCCACTCCCGCCCGAGCCCGGAGCGGATCAGTACGGCGGTGAGCGGGTCGGCGGCCAGCCGCCGCCGGTAGGCGGGCAGATGGGTCCGTAGCCACCGCAGCTCGCCGGGGTGCGAGGCGGTCCCCGACTCCAGCGTCTTCAGGGTCGCGAAGGTCTCGGCGAGCGGGGACAGCACGAAACGGCTGCCGGCGAGGGTGTCGGCGTTGACCTGCCACCAGCCCATGCGTGCACCCTCCGTCCGTGCTCCGGGGCCTGCCCGTGTTTCCGGGGACCGTCCGTCTTCCGGGGCCCGCTCGTCGCGACGCTTGTCTGCCGCGCGGTCCGTTCCCCGTTGCGGGGGCTGTCCGCCGTCGGGTCCGGCCGTGGTCGTTGCGGGTCCTGTCCGCTGTCGGGTCCGGCCGGGTCCGTTGCGGGGCCTGTCCGCCGCGGGGCCGTCCGCCGGCCGCTCCGGGACCGTTGGTTTCGCCCCCGCGCGAAACAATATCGACCGTCCCGCGGCCCGCTCCAGACTCCGCGCATGCGCAGTTACTCGGACCTCTTCCGCACCCGGGAGTTCACCCCCCTCTTCCTCTCCTCCGCCCTCCACGCGGCGGCCTCGACGATCGGTGGCCTGGCCATCGGCACGCTGGTGTACAGGGCGACGGAATCGCCCCTGCTGTCGGCCGTGAGCATGTTCGGCCCGCAGCTGGCCCAGGTGGCCGGCGCGACCACGCTGCTGTCCGCGGCCGACCGGCTGGCGCCGCGCGCCACACTGACCGGCATCGCGCTGTCGTTCGCCGTCGGCACGGCCGTGATGGCGACGCCCGGCCTGCCCGTCTGGTCGGTCTTCGCCCTCATCGCCGTCCTCGGCCTCGTCTCCTCGCTCGGCGGCGGGGTCCGCTGGGGCCTGCTCAACGAGATCCTCCCCAAGGAGGGCTACCTGCTGGGCCGTTCGGTCTTCAACATGGTCAACGGCCTCATGCAGATCACCGGCTACATGACGGGCGCCGCCCTGGTCACGCTGCTCTCCGCGCAGGTGACCCTGGCGACCGCGGCGGCCCTGTACCTCGGGTCGGCCCTGACCGTCCGCCTCGGCATGACCCGCCGGGCACCACGGGCCACCGGCCGCCCCTCGGTCGCGCAGACGTGGCGCACCAACGCGCTCCTGTGGTCCTCGCCCCCGCGCCGGACGACCTATCTGCTCCTGTGGGTCCCCAACGGCCTCGTCGTCGGCTGCGAGTCCCTGTTCGTGTCGTACGCCCCCGACCGGGCGGGCCTGCTCTTCGCGTCCGCGGCGTCCGGCATGTTCGTGGGCGACGTGACGATCGGCCGCTTCGTCCCGCCGGCGGTCCGCCGCCGCCTCGGCATCCCCTGCCTGCTGCTCCTGGCGGCCCCTTACCTGCTGTTCGCGCTGCGTCCGGGCACGGCCGCGGCGGCGGCCTGCGTCGCCGTCGCCTCGGTCGGCTTCGGCGCCAGTCTCATCCAGCAGGAGCAGTTGATGTCGCTGACCCCGGACGAGCTGAGCGGCCACGCCCTTGGCCTGCACTCCTCGGGCATGCTCACCCTCCAGGGCGTCAGCGCGGCGGTGGCGGGGGCGGTCGCCCAGCTGACCTCGCCCGGCGCGGCGATGACGGTGATGGCGCTCGCGTCGCTGGCGACGACGCTGGCACTGGCCGTGGTCCCCGCACGACGACGGCCCGCGCGCCCGGATCCGGAGCCGGGCCCGGTACGTGAGCCGCGGCCGGGGCCGGCCGCGGCACGGGAGCCGGAGCAGGCACCGTAATCGGCGTAGCCACCAGGGCCGGCAGGACGGCCCTGGGCCGCCGGGGTCCCCTGGGCCGCCGGGGTCCCCCGGGCCGCCGGGGTCCCCCGGGCCTGTGGCCGTCTGTCGCACGGCGCGCGGGCGGGCTAGCTTGGCCGCGTGGACGACGGACGCGAACGTGACGGGCGCAGGCCGAGGGTGATCGTCGTGGGTGCGGGCTTCGGCGGCATCGCCGTCGCCGCGGAGCTCCTGCGCCACGGCCTGGACGACGTCATCCTGCTGGAGGCGGCGCCCGGGGCAGGCGGCACCTGGCACCACAACCGCTACCCGGGCGCCGCCTGCGACGTACCGAGTCACCTGTACTCGTACTCGTTCGCCCAACGCCCCGACTGGACCCATCTGTTCTCGTACCAGCCGGAGATCCTCGCCTACCTGAGGCGGACGGCGGACTCGCTCGGCATCACCCCGCGCATCGTCACCGGCACCGAGGTCACCGCCTGCACCTGGGACGACCGCTCCTGCACCTGGACGGTCCGCAGCCGCCGCACGGACACGACCGGGCCGTACGAGGAGCGGGTGGCCGACGCACTGGTGCTGGCGACCGGGCAGCTGGACAAGCCGTCCTTCCCCGCCGTCGAGGGGCTGTCCCGCTTCGCCGGCCGCAGCTTCCACTCCGCGCGCTGGGACGACACGTACGACCTGCGGGGAAAGCGCGTGGCGGTGATCGGGACAGGCGCGAGCGCCGCCCAGCTCGTCCCCGAGATCGCCCCGCAGGCCGCCCGGCTGACGGTCTTCCAGCGGACGGGCAACTGGTTCCTGCCGCGCAGCGACCGCCCCACCCCCGCACTCCTGGCCCGGGTCCTGCGCCGGCTGCCGGTGGCGCGCCGGGCCTGGCGGGGGCTGCTCCACCACGGCATCGAGCTGATCACCCTGTGCGTCCGCCACCCCCGCACCGTGGGCCGGATCGGTGCCGCTGTCTCCGCCGCCCACATGCGCCGCCAGCTCCCCGACCCGGAACTGCGCCGCAAGGCATGGCCCGACCACCCCTTCGGCTGCAAGAGGGTCCTGCTCAGCTCGGACTTCCTGCCGGCCCTGCGGCGCCCGGACACGGAGCTCGTGACGGACCGGATCGTGCGGATGGAACCGGAGGGCCCCGTCACCGCCGACGGCCGCCGCCACGACGTCGACTGCGTGATCTACGCGACCGGCTTCCGCACCAACACCTTCATGCTGCCGATGCGCGTCACGGGCCGCGGCGGCCGCACGGTCGAGGATGCCTGGTCCGACGGCGCCCAGGCCCACCTGGGCATCACCGTCTCCGGCTTCCCGTCGATGTTCCTGATGTACGGCCCGAACACCAACACCTCGGGTGGCTCCATCCTGTTCTTCCTGGAGGCGCAGGCCGCCTACGTCCGCCGGGCCCTGCAACTGACCCTGCGGACCGGCGCGGCGGCCCTCGACGTGCGTCCCGAGGCCCAGGCGCGCGGGCTGGCGCGGCTGCGGGCCCGGTTCGCGGGCACCGCATGGACCGCCTGCACCTCCTGGTACCGCACGGGCGACGGCCGCAACGTCGCCAACTGGCCCGGCTACATGGGCGAGTACGCGGAGCAAACCCGTCGTGTGGACCCGTCGGAGTACCACCTGATCCGCGCGCCGCGCCCCTGACGCGTCGCAAGGAGCCATTGTCCGGACGGGCGTTGACACTCCCCTTGTCCGCCGTCTGACTCCGCGGCGTCGTCGCCGCACCAGGAGCACCAGGCTCCGCCGGGACCAGCGACGTGAAGGACACTCTCCAGTTGACGACTGCGACCGCGGTTTCACCGACCCCGTGGTGACGGACGAGTCCGGCCGGGGCCCGCGGCGCGCGCGGTCCCCGGCCGGTGTGCCGTGCCGCCTCCGCGGGCCCTCCGGGCTTCAGACGCCGCCCGCGCGTCCGGTTCCGTGCGTGTGCGCGGCGTGGACGGCGAGCACGTGCTGGAACTGCTGCCTCGCCTCGTGGACGCGACCCGTCGCCAGATAGGCGTGGCCCAGGCGGGACCGGATGTCCATCTCCAGCCAGTCGTAGCTGGGTTCCGTGAGGGGGGACAGCAACGCGTGCTGACGCAGGGCCTGGTGGTGGAAGGCGATCGCCGCGTCCGGGTCCCCCTGGGCCTGCTCCACCGTGCCCAGCCGGGTCAGGCTGCGTGCGCACAGGAAGACGTCCCCGGCCTGCTCGACCAGGCCGACCGCCCGGCGGAGCATGCGCTTGGCCTCACCGTGGTCGCCGAGCCGGAGGTGGACGTCCGCGGCGCAGCTCAGGGGCCTGCCGAGCATGCGCGGTCTGCCGTCCCGCTCGGCGTGTGCCCGGGCGTCGGCGAAGCAGGCCAGCGCCTCCTCGTCGCGTCGGCCGAAGTAGTGGGTGAGACCGAGGATGACGAGCGCCATCGAGGCGACCCAGTCGCTGCCCAGCCGCCCGGCCAGCTCCGCCCCGGCGGTGGCGTGGCGAACGGCGCCGTCGCCGTCCCCCAGACTCAGGTCGAGAGCCCCCAGCCCGGTGAGGGTACGAGCCTTCTCGTGCGGGTCGGGCTCGCGCCGGCCGATCTCCAGCGCCTCTGTGAAGCAGGCGCGGGCCTGTGCGTACCGGCGCTGGTGGACACAGATGTACCCCAGGCCGTTTCGCAGGGCCTGGGACATGCGCGGATCGCCGGCCTCGTCCACCCGCGCGAGCGCGACCTCCAGCGCCGTCCGGCCCTCCTGGTAGCGGCCCTGCCGCACGAAGTAGTCGCACAACGCCTCCGCGATCCAGCAGGCGAAGTCGGCCTCGCCGTGGGCCGCGGCATGCGCGACGACGTCGGGCAGCTCCCCGCCGGCCGCGTCGAGCCAGGCCTCCGCGTCCTGCCAGGTGCCGAACGGCGCGCCGGAGGGCCGCGGTCCGGTGGGGAAACCGGTGCGGCCCCAGTCGCTGGTGATCCGGCCCGCGTCGAGGAAGAGCCGGTAGGCGGCCCTGCGCGCCGCGACGGCCTCGTCGGGCGCCGCCTCGTGACCCGCCGCGCGTGCACGCGCACCAGGTCGTGCAGCCGGTAGCGGCCCGGCCGCGGCTCCTGCAACAGGCTCGTGTCGACCAGGCTCTCCAGGACCCGCTCGGTGTCGCGGGGCGGCGCGTCGAGCACGGCCGCCACCGTCAGCACGTCGAACTCGACCGTCGGCGCCACACCCAGGGCGCGGAACCCGCGCTGCTGTTCGGGCATGAGCTGGTCGTACGACAGGCGGAAGGCCGCCTCCACGCTGCGGTTTCCGACGCTCAGTTCACCGAGCCGGTGTTCGTCACCCGCCATGCGGCCCACCAGGTATTCCACCGTCCAGGAGCGGCGGTTCTGCAGCCGCGACCCCGCGATGCGCAGCGCCAGCGGCAGTCCGTCGCACAGTCCGACCAGCTGTCGCGTCGCCTCCGGCTCCCCGCTCGCGCGCTCCGCTCCGATGAGGTGGGTGAGCAGCGACACCGCGTCCCCGCTCTCCAGGGGCTCCAGGGTGACCCGGCAGTCGGCGTCCAGTTCCGCGAGCCGCCGCCGGCCGGCCACCAGCACCCTGCTGCCCGCCCCCGCGGGCAGCAGGGGCCGTACCTGGTCGGCGTCGAGGGCGTCGTCCAGTACGAGGAGCAGCCGCAGTGGGCTGGTCGCCGCGCGCCAGGCGGCGGTGAGCTCCTCGAGGTCGCCCGGCAGCTCACCGCTCGCCGCGCCGAGGCTGCGCAGCAGCCGCTGCAGGGCCCGCTCCGGCGCCTGCCGCCGCTGCGCGCTGTGCGCGTGCAGGTCCATGAACAGGCAGCCGTCCGGGTGGTGGCCGCTGAGCTCGCGGGCCGCGCGCACGACGAGCGCGGTCTTGCCGACGCCGGCCGTACCGTCCACCGTGACGACCGACACGGACCCGGGCGCGGCCGGCGCGATCAGCTGCGCCAGCTCCCTGTCCCGGCCGACCAGCCGGCCCGAGTCGCCCGGCAGGTCGTTGACCGTGCGGCGGGGCAAGGAGAGCTGCCGTGCCGCATCGGGTACGTCGGTGGTGTGGGCCACGGCCGGGCCGAGGAGGCGTCCGTCGTCCCGGCGCAGCACCGCTTCGTGCACCCGGCGGAGCTCGTCACCGGGGTCGACGCCGAGCTCCTCGCGCAACCGCTCGCACATGTCCTGGTAGACGCCCAGCGCCTCCGCCTGGCGTTCGCTGCCGTAGAGGGCACGCATGCGCAGCGCCACCAGGGACTCGTCGGCCGGATCGGCCGCGGACAGGGCGGCGAGTTCGTCGAGGGCGTCGGCGAACCGGCCCGTCAGGACGAGGCATTCGAGCCGTTCCAGCCGAACCGTGCGCAGCCGCGCCAGCAGTCGCTGCCGCTCGGCGTCGGCGTAAGGGCCCGGCAGCCCGGCGAGCGGTTCACCGTCGAACAGGGCGAGGGCCGCCGACAGGCGCTCCGCCGCCGTCGCCGGGTCGCCGGACGCCTTCGCCCGCTGCGCCTCGTCGACCCGCTCGGCCAGCTCCGCCACATCGAGCCGGACCCCGTCGACGACGAGGCGGTACCCGCCCCGCTCCCCGCGGATCAGCGAGTCCCCCGGAGCGGTGCCGCTCTCGTCGAGCGTCCGCCGCAACCCGTAGACGTAGCTGGGCAGTACCTTGCGACCGGACTGCGGCGGACTCTCCCCCCAGACCCCGTCGAGCAGCTGCTCGCGGCTCACCAGGAGTCCCGGGCGCAGCGCCAGCGCGGCCAGCACGGCCTGCTGCCGGACGGGCCCGAGGGCCAGCTGTCCGCCGTCGCGCCAGGCCCGCATCGGCCCGAGCACCGCGAGTCGTAACCGTCGACGGGATTCCGAGCCCACCCAGAAGCCTCCGCTCCGCGCATCATCAGAATTTCACCGGCATTGCAGCGTCTTCCGCGAGGGTGTGCAAGTGCGGCGGCCGTGGACCGGGGGAACGGCCGCCGCCTCCCGACGAGGAAGGAACACGAACGTGACCGTCAACGACCGGTCCCTCACGGGTCAGCTGAAGCGGCGGAGGCTGTTCCTCACGCAGGAGCGGAGCGACGTCGCGGAGATCGTGTATGTCTGCGTGGACGACGGGCTCCCGGGAGGGTTCCCGGTCGGCTACGTCATCCCGTCCCGCGTGGGGGCCTGGTCCGCGTACGCCCGGGTCCGCCCCGGTGTCCGCGTCTTCGCCACCGACGAGGTGGGCACGGGCCTGCCGGACGTGGCCGAGGCCGTGCGCGCCGTGCTCGACCACGCCCGTTATGGGGACGTCCTGTTCGCCCTGGAACAGGAGACCGACCGCGACGGGGCGTACACCGCAAAAATACGCCGGGAGCACGCCGCCTGGTTCGCCGCGCTCGACGCACCCGAGGGCATCACGCAGCTCGGCGACGGCAGGATCCGCCTCACCGCCCCCGCCGTCGCCTATCTCCGCGGCCTTCCGGCACGCTCGGGCTGCCACGTGGACGGCGACGACCGGATCCGACTCGCGGGGGAGTCGTACGTGTTGAGCCGGGAGCCCCGGCGTGTGCGGTGACGGCGCGGCCGACGTCCGCGGCGACGGTGCGGCCGGGCGTACGCCGACGGGACGGTGCCCTGACGCGGGAGTCCCGCCGCGTACCCCGACGGTGACGGCGGCCTCGCCGCGGGGTTCCCGCCGCGTGCTGACACGGGGGGTGTTTCCCGTGGGGCGGCGCGAGGACACCATGTACCCATGCGCCGACAGCCGCCAGACGCCACCGCCTGGTCCGAAGCTCCCGATCCGGTACTCGCCCTGGCCCAGGGCGAGTTGGCCTTCTACGAGAAGGTCCGCGACTCGGCGCGCCTGTGGTACCGCGTGTCCGAGCTGGGAGCCCTGGCGACCTCCTCGGCGACGGTGGTCGCGGCGGGCCTGCACGCCCCGGCCTGGCTGACGGCGATCGTCGCGGGCGGCGCCCTGTTCTTCACCGGTTTCCGCCAGGTCTTCGCACACGGCCCGCGCTACGTCCTCGCGGCACAGTCCCGCGAGACCCTCCGCCGGGCCGTCAACCGCTACCGGCTCCTGCCGGAGGCCGACCGGGGCGAGACGGCCCGCCGCGAACTGCTCGCCGCGATCGAGCAGGTGGGCGACGAGGAACTCCGCCGGTGGGTCGAACAACGCAGTCGCACGGCTCCGGGCGGCACGGACCCGACGGGCGGCCCGGCACTGCCCTGACCCGCGGGTGGGTGACGGGCGACCGCCGGCCGATCGGCAGCCGGCCTCCGCCGACAGAAGAAGAAAAATATCCACAGGCTCATACAAAACGCAGATAAATCCGATGAGGACTGTCGATAATCATCAGGTTCCAATCCCAAAATAATCGGTTTCCAATGTCGATGTATATGGAATTGGGGTCGAGATCGGCTCAATGAGGGGCTTTTCCCGGACCGGACCGGTGCGCTTCGGCGGCGTTTCGAACCAGCCCTGTATCCCTTGACCGTCACATGAGGCGAGGGAGAGCTGGAGACGATGATCGAGCGAAGGAAATTCCTCATGGCCGGTGCCATGGGGGCCGCGGCCATGCTTCCACCGGGTGTCCTGGGGGCACGGGCGTACGCGACGTCGGCTCACCCGCCGGCAGGGTGTGACGACCAGGCGACCAACACCCCTTCCCTGACGAAGTTCGTCGACCCGCTGCCCAGACCGTCGACGGCCGTCCCGGATCCTTCCGCCTATCCGGGCGCCGACTACTACGAGTTCACGATGCGGCAGGGTTCGTGGCGCTTCCACCGGGATCTCGATCCGTCACCCGTGTGGGGTTACTGGGCCACGGATCCGCACCGTCCCCACGAGCCGATCGGCATGGGCTATCTCGGGCCGACCTTCGAGACGATCAGGGACCGCCCGACGGTCGTCAAGTACCGCAACGAGCTGCCGACCACCCACATGTTCCAGACTGTGATCGACATGATTCGCGACAAGAAGCCCGTCGTCGCCCCGATCCCTCCGCCTCCCTACGAGTACATGCCGCAGTTCCCCGATGACATCAACGTGTGGAACGTCGTGCACCAGCACGGCGGTTACACGGCACCGCAGTCCGACGGTCTGCCGGAGCAGTCGTTCAGCCCGAAGGGCTTTCACGCCGAGGGCTACACCACCCTGGAGCCGGGCCGGGTCGAGCCCAACGAAGCGATCTACGCCTACACCAACCACGACCATTCGTGCACACGATCACGCCATGGGGATGAGCGCCCTCAACGTCTATGCGGGACTTGCCGGTCTCTACTTCATCCGTGATCCCGCCGACGATCGGCTCGGGCTGCCGCGCGGTGAATTCGAGGTCCCCCTCATCCTGCAGGACCGGACCTTCAACGCGAACGGTTCGCTCGCCTACACCATGGTCGACAGGGAGGGCGAGGACACCCCGATCGTCAACGGGAAGGCGTACCCCTACCTGGACGTCGAGCCGCGACGCTACCGGCTGCGCATCCTCAACGCTTCGAACGAGCGATTCTGGCGGCTGAGGTTCGACACTCCCCGAGGTGTACTTCCCCAGCCGCAACTGCCGTTCTGGCTGGTCGGCACGGACGGCGGCCTCCGTGCTCCGTTGCACATGCTGGACTTCCTGATCAGTCCGGCCGAGCGGTACGACCTGATCGTCGACTTCAGTCAGATTCCCCCGGGCAAGGACGTCACGTTGACGAACTACCCGGGAACGCAGGTCCACTTCCCCGGCATCACCGGCTGCGGACCGGAGATCGCGGACATCATGCGATTCCGGGTCCGCAAGCCACTGTCCGGGAGCCGGGACGGTTCGACGCCGCCCGAGAAGCTCAAGCTGCAGTCGGTCCCGGCCATCAAGCCGAAACCGCACACCCGTCGGCGGCAATGGGTCGTGTACCAGAAGGAGCTCTTCAGGACGATGACGTTCAACGCGGTGCCCTACATGGAGCCGTCGCAGGACTTCATCAAGGAGGGCTCGACCGAGATCTGGGAGTACATCAATCCCAATCACGACGCCCACCCGATGCATGTCCACCTCGTCAACTTCCAGGTGCTGGACAGGCAGCCGTTCGACGCGGCCGCCTACCAGAAGGATTACGACAAGTGGATCGACGGCGGCCGCAAAGCGGAGGACCACCCGGCCGTGGCCGACTACTTCACCGGCCCGCCGATTCCCCCGGACCCGGACGAAGCGCTGTCCTACAAGGACACGGTCAAGGCCCCGGCACAGATGGTGACCAGAATCATCATCCAGGAATTCGTCCCGCCGAGGGACGAGATCGCGTCGATCCCGGGAAGCGGCGCCGAGCTCCCGGCGACGTACATCCACCACTGCCACCTCCTCGAACACGAGGACGACGACCTGATGCGCCCCTGGACGATCGTCCCGGCCGGCCACTGACGCCATCGACACCGCCGGGCGATCGTCGCCCGCGTGGACCCCACCGCCACGCGGGCGACACGCCTGGACACGAAGAAAGGCCGGCCCTGAAGGGAATCCCTCCCGAGCCGGGCCATCCGCCCGCACTCCGGCCGCCCACCCGGCCATGTCCGGCAGCCCGGCGACGTCGACGGCATCACCGTGCCGTGTGTCATCCGGATGGTGCAACAGAAGGCGACTCACCCGTCCGGCCGACCTGACGTACCGTCGGCTGCCCTGTCCGGAAGCCTAGGATCCGCCACTAGAGAGCGGCGTCGCCCACCCCTGTCCGGCATCGGCGAGCCCACGTATGAGCCCACGTACGAGCGGAGGAGACGGGATGCTGCGCAGCGCAGGCAGGACCTCCTGGAAGCGCTTCGCCTGCATTCTCGTCCCGAGTGCCGTGGCTGCCGCGGCCCTCGGTATCGCCATGGCCCAAGGAGCGCTGGCCGCGTCGTTCCTCATCTCCGGCCAGAAGTTCCAGGTGGCCCTGGACACCCTGGACGTCCGAGGTCTGGCCATCTACGGCACGGTGGACGTGACCAAGAAGGGCACCCTCGTGCCGGTCGTCGTCACCGGGGCCGGCCATGCGGAGATCAGCGGGCTGTGCCAGTCCGTGGTGGTCACGATCCCGGTCCTGGGCCCCTACACGCTGAAGATCACCGGCGGCGATCACAGCCGGGTCGAAGCGAGGAACCTGTTCCTCGACGCGACATCCCTGTCGAGCAGCCAGGCGAATTTCGACGACCTCGACATCGGCGTGGCGGCAGGAGCGGTCAGCAAGGGACCGATCAGCCGGGGGGACCGGAACTCCCGGTTCTTCGACCCCAACGGCTTTGCCCAGCAGGCGGATTCGGTCTTCCTGACCGACGTGCACTTCACCACGGTCGCCGTCTCGGCCGCCACGTTCAACATCCCGGACCTCGACGTGCAGCTCAGGCAAGGCCACCACGAGTGCTTCTGATCCGCCGGCACGAAGCACGCGCCTTCCGCCTCCGCTCGCCGCGCACTCCCTCCCGCCGAACATCAGGGAAGCCCACGTGTTCTTCCAGCGAATCGGCAGACGCGAGAACGCGCGCGTCGTCGCCGACGCCCGACGCAGATTCAGGACCTGGCGGGGCGAACGCCCCTTCTGCGCAGGCCTGTTCACCTTCACGGCCGGTCTGCCCATCATCTACTTTCCTTACGCCCGCCTGGACTTCGGCGCCATCCCCCTGGCACTGTCCACCTCGGCCGGCGCGGGGTCGCTGATCATCGGGGTTCTCCTCCTCACCCTCGCCCTCGCCCTCTGGTTCCACCGGCAGGCACGCGTATTCGCGGGGATCACGATCATCCTGCTGGCGCTCATCTCCTTCCCCGTCGCCAATTTCGGGGGCCTGATCATCGGGCTGGTCTCCGGCCTGATCGGCGGATCCCTGGCCTGTGCCTGGATTCCTCCGACGGGCGCCACCGATGCGCAGCCCGCGGCCGACCGTGCGTCGCCCCCCGTCCCGGTCGGTCAGGACCACGGTGGCAAGTGACGTCCTGACCGGCTGTTCGGCAGGCGGGCCGGAGTGCGATCGCCGCCGTCCGAGCAGTGCGGTGAAGCGCCGCTCGGCCGGCCGGCTGCTGCGGCCCCTCGCCTGTGCGTCGGCAGTGGCCGCCCTGTCCTTGGCCCTGCAGCTCGCCACGCCCACGGCCTCGAAGGCGCTGCTCGCCCCTGGCGGCATCCGCACGTCCGAGCCGTCGGCAGCCGGCGCCGCGCCGGCCGCCCGCCCACCGGACCGTGCGGCGGACGTCCCCTGGGTGCTGCGTGCCGACAGACTCGTGCTCCACGGCAGTTCCTTCCGTGGCGTGGTCTTCGTCAGGACCGCGGCCGGGTCCGAGCGGGTACTGAAGTTCACCGCACGGTCGCTGGACCTCGGCGACCTCGACCTGACGGCGGGACGCGGCCGCTCGGCGGTGCGACTGCGGGGCAGGCCCGCGACCACGTCCACGATCAAGGGCAAGGACGTGGTGACTCTGTACATCCAGAAACTGAGCGGCACGCTCGTCGGCCTGGGCGGCGCCCCGCTCCCGGCGGACCGCGGCGTCACCGTCACGCCCGACGCGCTGCCCCCGTGGCTCTCCCACTCCACTGCGCCCACCCGCACCATCACTTTCAAGAACGTGACCGTGTTGCAGGCCGCCCGGCTCAGCGGCGATCTGTCCATCACCGGCCCGACCCTCGGCGTCGTGGCGGGCTGACAGCGCACGCCCGCTGCCTGCGGAACACGGACGCATGACGGACGAGTACCAGCAGCCCGTAGGGCAAGCGGACGTGCCGGAGGGCCGAAGACCGCAAGGAACGGTCTTCGGCCCTCCGGCCGGGTGCAGCGGCCGTGCCGGCTATGACGACGGACGGCAGAGGGAGCGGGCCTCCGCGTCACGGCACAGCCGCCAGGGCGGGCTAGCGGTGGCCGTGGTACTCGCCCCGGTCCCAGCCGTGGTGCCGGCCCCGGTCCCAGCCGTAGTGCCGGCCGCGGTCACGGTCCCAGTCCCGGCGCCGATCCCGGTCCCGGTCCCAGCCGTGGTGCCGGTCCCGGTCCCGGTCCCAGCCGCGGTGCTCGCCCCGGTCCCAGCCCCAGCCCCGGTCCCGGTCGCCGAAGCGACCGTCGTGGCGGTAGTCGCTTCCGTGGCTGTGCGAGTAGCCCCTCCCGTTGTCGCGGTCATGACCGGCTCCGGCCGCCAGAGCCGGCATGGCGGCCGCGCCGACGAGTGCGCCCGTTGCCACAAAGGTGGCGATCAGGCGGACCGCCGTACGAGAAACAGACATGAATCTGTCACCTCACGTTCGTGCACGCCGACCCTGGTCTGAGCCGGGCGCGCTGTCCGAAATTCCCGGCTAGGTGCCGAGGACCCCAAACTGTGGCCCTTTGCGGCGACACCAGAGCAAGGACAGGATTCGCGTTACAAAGCGCAGATATATCGGTAACTGTCCCGTGTATGCGCCATTGATGCCCAAGAGGAGTCTGGGTGTCGGCCCGGCCCCGGCCCGGGAATCATGCCGAGAGCAGGGAAAACAGGGAGCTGACGGTCAGTGGGACGCTTGGCCGTCGCGCTGCCTGAACTCCTCCGAACGGCCCAACGGCTTCGGTAACAACGGGGGTCCTCTGTTCGGGGGACCCTTTGCGGTCCGCGGCGATCCGGTCGATCGGCGGCAGCGCCGTCGTGACCACGGACGTCCGCACGCACGTCGTGCGGAACACCCGGCGCGAGCCCATGAGCCACCTGGACCGGCTGCTCAGGAAGCGCCCCGGACGTCGTTGACCAGCGGCGTTGATGTCGAACAGGGATGCCGAAGCCCCGGACCGTCGGTCCGGGGCCTTTGCGCTGGCGCCCCCGGCAGGATCCGAACCTGCGACGCCCGCTTCAGGGGCGAGTGAGGCGACCACCTGACCTGCGTATTCCTGCCTCGGGCCGAGGTGCCGAACTCCCCCTGCGAACCACGGTTCCCCGTCTGTTCGACGAGCTGGAGAAGGGGTTCACCACCGCCGCAGGACTGAGCGGGCAGGCCCGCCTCTCTCCCATGCTTGGTCCGGCACGCAAACTGAACAACTGGCTCAACGCCCACCCCATTCAATAGACCGACGGGCCCCAGCAGCGGGGGCTTGGCTTCTTGATCCTGCTGTTCCCAGCAGGTTCCCGGCGGAGGTCGTGGGCACTGGCCTTCGAGGGTCGGCAGAAGCGTCTGAGCAGGTCCGTTGCCCGGCTGGGTTCCATTGACCACCGCAGAGGCTCTGGGAGTGCTTCCTGGATGGCTTGTTCGAACTCGGCGGGCGGTGAGGCGACGACTGTCGGGCCGCGGTTCCGGCGGGAGACTGTCGGGCCGCGGTTCCCGACGCGCTTCCGTCCGGAGGCCAGTGGCGGTCACGGTCGGCCTGAGCGTGCTGCGGCACGGCTTCTCCGCCGTCGCCCTCGCCGACCAGTACGGCCCCGGCACGAGAAGAACGCCGCCGGGGCCGGAAACTGCGCGAAGGACCTCCCGTTCCTGCGTTTACACGGGTCACCCCGCGCCCGCAACGGGAGCTGTGACTCAGGACGGGGGCTGTAGGACTGCGTCCACGACGTAAATGGTGGCGTTCGCGGCCTTGATGTTGCCGCAGACGATGTTCGCCTTGCCGTTGACCTTGAAGTCGGTACCCGAGCCCGACGTGGTCAGTTTGCTGCCTTCCACCGTCGTGAAGGAGCCCTTGGAGAGCTGGTCCGGGGTGATCTGCTTGTCCACCACGTGGTAGGTCAGCACCTTCTTCAGCTGCCCCTGGTCGCTGAGCAGCGAGGAGAGCTGCGACGCCGTCACGTTCTGGAACGCCTGCTGATCGGGGGCGAAGAGGGTGACGTCGGGCTTCCCGTCGAGGGTGTCGCCCAGCTGCGCCCTGACCACGGCTGCCACCAGCTGGCTGAGCTGCGGGTAGGCAGACGCGGCCTCTACGACCTTGTCCTTGGCCGTATCGACCTTCTGGGAGAGCGCCGAACAGCCCGAACCGAACGTGCCGGACGGGCTGGGAGACGCATCCTCCGCGTGGCTCTGCGACGTCAGGCCTCCGAGGGCGAGCGGGACGGCGACCACAACTGCTGCGGCGGCTTGTGCTGTACGCGTGCGGGTGAGCCTCATAGCGAACCTTCCTCCCGTGGAGGGGTGAATGCTGCCGAGGTCTGGACTGCGGCTGTCTTCGTCTCCGCGGGGCGGGGCGGGGGCGGCTGCAGCGCCCGGCCGGCGTTGGCGCCCTCACACCCTGCCGCTCAGCGAGCGTATCCAGCATCTGCCCGGGACCGCATCTCGAAGCCGGACGCGGCGAACGTCCCGCTTGCCGCCCTCGGCATGCGGGTTCGCGCCACTGACCTCTCCAGCCCTGGCGCAGCACCTCTGGAGACCACCCGTGCAAAGAACCCAGCTCAGCTGTTGGGAAGGGCCGGGCTCTGAGCCTGGCAACCTCCTTGCCGGCGGGCTGTCGGCAGGTGTGGCCGAGTCTGCCGTCGTCCCGGCTCCCGCCCGGCCGCCGGGGCGAGGTTCATGCGTGACGCTGGTAGTTGTTCTCGTACTCGTCGAAGACGATGTGTGCGTCGCCGTGTGCGCCCACCCTCAGGTCTTCGTCGAGCGTGCGGACGCGGTACTGCCAGCCGTCGGGAAGCCGCAGGCGTTCCCCGAGCGTGGGCAGTTGCTCCACGTCCAGGTCCGGTTCGACGTGCCGGGAGAGGCTCTGCATGACGTACTGGTGTCCCTCGGGGGAGACGAGCTCGTGGATCTCGCTTCCCTTCAGGAAGACCCACTGGGTGGTACGCCCCACGGTGAGCTGCGTATAGGGCGGCCGTTGGGTGCTGAGGAACGTCCGCAGGTCGGGGACATGGATATCGGCCACCGTGTGCATGGCGATGCCCTCCACGGAGGTGACCCGCCCTTCGTCGCGGAGCTCTGCCGTGGCGGTGTCCATGAGCGCCCGGCGCGGCCCGTTCATCCACGCGGCGTCTCCGTGGAACTCCTCTGCCAGGGCGGCGGGGTCCAGGGCGCGAAACTGCTCGTCGGTGAAGTCGACCGGCAGACCCAGGGTGTTGTAGACCATGCCGCCCGCTCCGGGATCGTCAGCATCTTTGGTGAAGACGACGATCTCGGCGTGGGGCACGCCGTGGAGATTCTCGAACGTCCTGGTCACTGGAGCCTGGTCGGCCGGAGTTGACGACATACGGCGACTCGCTTTCTGTGGCACGACGGTCCTGGGCGGCCTGCGGTCCGTTGACGCCGACTGGCTCCGGAAACTCCGAGGGACACCAACTCTGTGGTCGGAACGTACGTGCCTGTCCGGACTCCTGCCCCTGGGCGGCATCGGCCGTTCGGCCGTACGAGTGCGATGGCGCCCGTACGGCGGGAGGCAGCAGCCCGGGCCGTGGTCGCGCTGTTTCGAAGCTGCGACACCCGCTTCAGGCTAGAGGCGGGGCGACAGGACAGGTGGCCTGCGGATACCTCGACCAGGCCAGTCGTCACGGTTCTGCCTGCCGGTCGCCACTACGAACCGTGGCTGACCTCTGTATCCGGCACGACTGTGGCACGCAGCGAGCAGCGGATCAGCACCCTGCCGGCTCGGTCGAGCCGGGTGCTCAGCCACCGTAGCGGCGGCGCAGATCCTCGGTGATACGCGACATGAGCCCGGCCGCGTCTTGCGGAGGCGTCTCTGTCAGGGGACGTTCTGCCTGGGGATCGTAAGCGGAAAGCCCGGTCTCCTTCTCGACGACGGCAGCAAGGGCGAAGACCTTGTCGAGGACGACCGCAGCGTTGTTTCCGGCATGCCAGTAGGGCACGGTGATGCTCACTTCGTCGCCGAACACGGAGAAGTGGATGCCGGTGCCCGAGTGGCTCAGGTCCCGCGACTCCTGCTCGTACTCCGTGATCTCCACTTCGCCCAGCAGAGCCCGGGCTTGCGGCGTTATTCGGTCCCAGGCTTTGAGGAGGCCGGCGGGAATCGGCTCGCTGTCCTCGGCCTGGGCCGCGTCTTCCATCGCCTTCAGGGCCTCGTCCCAGGACAGCCCGTCGCGCCGACTCAGGAAGTAGATGTCATAGCTCACCGCGCGATCGTAGACACTGGCACCTTCCGAGCCCAGGACTCGCGGCCGAATGGCTACGGGTGACAGCAGCGTCATCAGCTTGGGAAGCTGCGAATCATTTGGGACGGGGTCGGGCGCCGACCTGGACGAACGACTGGATGATGGCGTCTTCAGACCGAGTCGTTGTCACCGTGGTTCCCCGCCGTTCCCCGCTCTGTCTGGTGCGCTTGTGGTGCGATAGCAGCATCCCCGCTCAGCGCCGTTGACTCGTCGGCTTCGCCGTACAGGCCGGCGCGGAGGCGTTGCTTGGCCGCTTCGAGGCGCGGGCCGTAGTCAGGCATGAAGATCTCGCTGAGCGTCGTGTCCAGCGTTCCCGAAATGGTGTAGATCGGGGACCAGACGGCTCGGTCGCGCACGATCTCCTGAAGGTCGTCGGACTTGAACATGACTTGGTAGAGTCAGTCCGACAGCACGAATGCCTGATCGTGCGTGAGCCTGATGGTGATCGCGTCTTCGTCCACGACCTCAACCTAGCCGCCTCGACTGTTGGTGTCGCGTGTCCTGACCTGCTACGACGTCGGCTTGCTCACCAATCCCGCCACTGGTCCGTGAGCTCATGCCGCCCGAGTCCGCGCCTGGCGGTCAGGGCCGCGACGTCGACCCCTCGCTCGGTGAGGGCCTCGTCTATGTAGGTGCACAGCTGCTCGCGCTCATCGGTCTCGAACGCGCACTCGTCGTGAGCTTCGTTCACCGCGTTCAGGGCCAGGACGACGCGCTGCGCTATGGCGAAGACGCGTTCGTCGTCTCCTTCGGCGAGTGCGGACAACTCGGCCTCAAAGGTGTCCAGGACGGCATCAGTTGCCGACAGAAGCTCATCGGGGAATAGGTCGACCATGCACGCGCAGTCGGGATCCAGAGTGCCGGCGGCAAGCTCCGCGGCCTCCTGGGCTATGCCCCTGCGTCAATTCGTCGTCGGTCTCTCGGCCATGAGGCCGGACCGTACAGTGCGGCTCTGACATCGAGGTCCGCTCTTCGCGGCTCGCCAAGCAGCTCATGAGGGGCATGAGCTTGGGCGGATTGCTGCAGCCCATCCGGCACTCGGCCTAAGCCTGCGGCGGCCGTATTGCTGCATGACTTCTCGCCCATGCGTGCACGGGTCGCCCGGGACGATGATGTGGGCGTAGTGGCACGCCTGTGGTACGGCCGCTGAAACGCCAAAGAGCCAGCCCGGGAGGAAACCCTCTCTGAGCTGGCCCTTTGTTCTGTGCCCCCGGCAGGATTCGAACCTGCGACACCCGCTTTAAGAGTTCGATTCATGGGGTGCGTGGGCTGCTTGGGCCCGTGCTGGCCGAGTGAAACGGCATCCAGCTTTGGACGCGGGGATCTGGGGTCGTCTGGCAACGTTGATGTCAACTGGTGATGTCAGAACCATTCGAGTCGGACCACCTTGGACGCTCCTGGAGCTCTGCTGCATCCCGTGTATGGGCGGCGCCGTTGCTGAGGTCTGCGCTGCCGGCCAGTCGGTCGCCCGGAGGTGTCGCCGGTCAGGCACGGTCACAGTGGTTGCTGTACTACAGCCACCATGCCGGCTCCCGTGGTCGCTGCGAGGAGTCATGCTCACCAGTAGAACCAACCTGGTGTCGCCGTGTAGTCCTGAGGTATGTAGTCGCACTTGTCACCGACAGGCCGTTGGGCTGCGATCGTTGCAGCGCGGCTCTCCCCGCGAGCATCTACGCCGTCTGCTGCTATGAGCAGTGCGACCACAGTGGTCATGCATGCGAGGTGGAGAAGGGTGCTCCGCGGTTTGTTCCACCAGAGAGCGATTGCGCTGAGGGTCGATATGGCGCCGGCCGACAGCACCAGACCAAGAGCGGTGTATGTCAGACGGTCAACAGCCTCCGAAGCGTGGCAGAAGACGTACTGGCGACCGCCTCTCAAAGCGCTGAGCCGTTCGAACAGCGCGCCTGCGGTCAGTAGCAGCCCGAACAAGGCAACATGCCCAGCTCTCACCACGGGCCGGGCGCCTACCGTGATGTCAGCGGCTTTCAAGATTCCCCCCAGTGGCCACCCTTGATGAGCTAGTCGTGCACAGTAGCGCGCGGTCGGTGGATCCAAGCAGAGGGAGCTTCGCCCGTGGACTGAGGGTGGCGCCCGGCAAGCCCAGCCTTAAGGTCTGGCCTCATCCTCATCAGGTCGGTCACGGCGCCTTCCGTACCCTGCACTTCGCTGGGAAAGCGGCTCGACGCCGGCCGCTGGGGTACGCCGGAATCCGACCGTGTTCGCGGCTGTTGGTGTCAGCCGCTGGTGTCAGACATCAGTGGCTCACTTGACGGTCGCCTGGCCGGGGAGTAGGGGCACTGCTCAATCTACGTCGCCAGCATGATGAGCCTTGGCGAACATTCCAGTCCGGAGCTGAAGCACCGCACCGAGCACGATGACCCCCAGGGCAATGGTGGAAACAACCATCCCCGCTCCGGAAGAGAAACCGAGAAGTCTAGCTCCGCCGTCCAGGACGAAACCGCCACCCATCGCTATCCGACCCCAACCAGCCCTAGGTGACCGCGCGTACTCTGCGATTCCTCGGCTGCCGGTCAAGGTCAACACGCCCAGGACTACGACAAAGCAGCCGGAGCCCAACATGATCCATGCAGACATGGCACCCCTCCGCAGGGAGGCTACTGCACGGGAGTGGCCTGCGGCCTGGTCGTGCCGTAAAGCACTGGTACAGCCCGTGCCAAGCCGCACCCGCTTCCCTCCTCACCTCCTCAACCCACCATCCACCCCGGCTCCCATCCCGTCTGCCGTCGGCCCACACAACGTGGAGCGGGCGTGGTTCATGGCGCCCAGGTGGAGCGCGCCACTGTACGAACGACCTGGACGCCATGGGCCGCGTCTGCTCGGCTCTGCCTGGGTCGATGGCGGACGGGATGGGAGCACCCCGCGCACGCCACTGTCCGCCGGCACTCGCGAACGGCGCCCCGCCCCCGCCGGAGGCTGGTTCTGACCGTGCCGGACGTCATGGCACGGCTCAAGCTCGGACGCTCGAAGGTCTACGACCTGATCCGCTCGCACCGTCTGATCTCGATCAAGATTGACGGCTCCCGCCGTATCCCCGCCGACGCCGTGCGCGACTTCATCCTCGGCCAGATCGAGGAGGCTGCCTGATGGCCGGTCAGCGCAAGCGGAACCCCAACCGCGCGGGAACGATCACCAAGCGCAAGGACGGCCGCCATCAGTGCGCCGTCTACGTCCTCCAGCCGGACGGGACTCGCGCCCGGAAGTTCGCCTACGGCAAGACCTGGCAGGAGTGCGACACCAAGCGCCGAGAGCTGCTCGCCAAGGTCGATCAGGGCGTGCCCGTCCCCACCCGCTCGGCGAAGCTCTCCGAGTGGCTCCCGTACTGGCTGGACAACGTGATCAAGCCTCGGCGGAAGCTCAGCACGTACGACAAGTACGAGGCGCACGTCCGGCTCTACCTGGTGTCGCTGCTCGGCTCGAAGCGGCTCGAATCCGTCGGTGTCGCTGACGTGCGTCGCTTCCTCGTTCGGCTGGAGAAGGAGACCACCCCAGCAACGGCCAAGGAATCCCACCGCGTGCTGCGTCCCGCGCTGTCCTCCGCCTGCCGCGAGGAATTGATCGCGCGCAACGTCGCCAAGCTCGTTGAGGCGCCCCGCACGGACGACAGGGAGCTGAAGCCCTGGACGCTGGACGAGACACTCGACTTTCTCGCCGCCTCTCGCAGAGATCCGCTCTACGCGGCCTTCGTGCTCGCCATCGCCATGGGGCTCCGTCGGGGCGAGATCATCGGTCTCCGTTGGTTGGATCTCGACCTCGATAACCGAGTCCTCTACGTCCGCCAGCAGACTCAGCGCCGTAGTGGCGTCCTCTACGACGATGACCCCAAGAGCCGTCGTCGTCGCGTCGTCCCGCTGCCCGCGCTCTGCATCGCCCCGCTGCGCTGGCACCGGATGCGGCAGTCCGTCGCACGCGCCAAGGCGGGGGAGCAGTGGCACGAGTCGGGCTACGTCTTCACCACCGGCACCGGGCGCCAGGTCGAGCCGCGGAACGTCTACCGGTCCTTCACCCGCATCGCCGACTCCGCCGGCATCCGGGTGGTCCGGCTGCACGACGCCCGGCACGGTACGGCCACTCTCCTTACGGCGGCCGGGGTCGCTCCCCGCGTCGTGATGGAGATCCTCGGGCACAGCCAGATCAGCATCACCATGGACGTGTACACGCACGTCGTGCAGGACACCCAGCGCGAGGCCATGAGCCACATGGATCGGCTGCTCAGGAAGCGCCCCGGTCGTCAGTGACCAGTGCCGTTGCAACGACTCCTAGAACCCAAGATCGGTCCGGGGCCTTTGCCCTTGTGCCCCCGGCAGGATTCGAACCTGCGACACCCGCTTTAGGAGTTCGATCTACACCCGCCCCTGATGCCGTCGTCGGCAGGTCCGGTGGTCGTGCGAGGGTGCTGGCGTATGCCGCCGTCCGGCCTCGTTGATGTCAGCCGTGGATGTCAGACCGCCATGACATCCTGCGTCCGTGCCAATGACATGGGCTGACTTCTGGGCGCTGATAGCGATCTTGGAGGGGCGAGCTACCCAAGCGGACTGCGGGCGTCTCACCGAGGAGTTGAGCCGCCGCTCAGTCCCCGACATCGTCGGCTTCGCGGAACGCCAGGCCGAGGCGCTCTACCGCCTGGACCAGGAGCGGTTCGGCACCCTCCCCGTCGTCGACCTGACCGCCCGGTTCGGTAGCCCCTTCCTGCAGTCGGCCGACGTTTTCCTGTACACACGGTGCGCTGTGGTGGCTGCCGGGCGGGACGTGTGGGAGAGCGTCTTCTTCGACACCGACAAGTTCGTCCCGTACACCGCCAGTGAGTACGACGGTGAATCGCTCCTGTATGTGCCGGGCGAGGCGTACGAGCTGGCCGTCGGCGAGAAGTGGCACCACCTGACCCGGTACTCCTACGAGACCTGCTCCAACCCGGACGGCTGGCCGCACCTTCGGGACTGAGCCGGGCTACCGCTTGACCGGGATTTCGTAAACGATCTCGCTCCGGGCGGCCAGCCCAGAGATGACCCAACTTCAGTCCGATCAACTGACGGCCGGGCCCTTCGACGCACCCCGCTTGGACCTCAGCCGACGACAGTCAGCGCGCCCTGGGTAACTCTCGATTCCCGGCGAGTCCCCGCCCGTTCTGGCACGGATGTGGCACGTCCCGCGGCCTCCTCGATGCGAACTATGGGCACGGTGGTCGCTGAGGTCTGCCGGGCACGTCAGACGGCCGCTCAGGGCCGGTGGCGGTCGGGGCTGGGTGCGATGGTTGCTGTACTTCGCTGCTGTACTCTCCGGCCATCGCGCAAGGAGGGGCAGTGCCGCAAGATCAGAGTGCCGATACGGATGGCCTCACGTCTGAGGGAGCGTCCCTCCGTACCTGGATGGCAAGAGGGAAGTACCTCCTCATCGAGGTGGTCGCGCTGACTCCGCTGCTCGGTATCGGTGGGTTCTTCCTGGCAGTGTTGTCCGCTTTTCCGTGCATGTCGCCCGGCAGTGAACCTGAGGCTTCGGACCACGTTGTCTATCCTGCGGCCTTCGACCCGGTCCCGCCCTTCGCGGGCATGGTGCTTGTGGCACTGGCTGTCGTTGCGGTCTGGGGCGCCTATCACGCGAAACCGATGGTGGTGAAGACCCAGGCGGTGCTTGCGCTGGTCACTGTCGTCACGGCATTTGCCCTTCATGACCCTCACCCGACGTGTACGCGCAGTACCAACGCCAGTGCTCCAACCGGCTTGGTTCCTTACTCGTCCATACAGTCTTGAAATCTGCCGGCTTCGCCTTCCCAGGTTCGAATCCTGGCGCCGCCACCCTTACGGGAATCGGCCCCTGACCAGCAAGTTTGGTCGGGGGGCGTTCTCGTTTCCGGCTGACCTCAGTGCCCGCTGTTCCCCGCCCGACCCTCGGCAGGGGGAGCGCGATCACCACAATAGGAAAGCGGTGATCGGCCATCCTGGTAGCACGAGGAGGAATCCCATGACGGCCAGGCCTATGCCGCGCTGGCTCCGTCGGGCCAGCTGGACGCCGGCGGTGATGCTGAAAGCGAGCGCCAGCGGCGTGAAGACGAGCAACGACACAAGCAGCCCTAGGATGCCGAGGCCGAGAAGCAACAGCAACGACAGCAGCGAGAGGACCAGCGCGGCAATGGCTGCACCGTTCCATGTTGTCGGCGGGTGCACTGGTTCGCCGGGCGAGGGGTAAGGGCGGGACGCAGCGTGCCATTCTTGGCCCCAGTATGGGCCGGGTGGCCTGCCTGGGGTCGGATCGGAATCCGTCATCGAGTGATGCCCTCCCGGCTCTGCGGCTGAGGTAGATCCCTACAGTTGTCGTGACCTGGGGCGAAGGTAGCTCACGTGGTCGAGGGAGTACTGATGCGGGGCGACGTTCATAGGTCGCGGAAGGCCCACCATGCTGGGCACAGGATTTGAACCTGTGGCCTCATCCTTATCAGGTCGATGACGGCGGCCTTGAGACCTTGCTTAACGCCCAATGTGCCCATACGGGCCTGCCGCTGAGGTCCGGCCTCGATCGCCGCGATTCGCGTTCGTTGGTGTCAGACGTTGATGTCACGCCGCGCTGCGTCCTTGACGGGGGGCTTACTCGGCTTCGCCATCGCCCACGGCATCGAGCAATCGCTGTCGTGCTGCATCTACGCGGCCAACATAGTCCGGCATGAACACCTCGGGCAGCGTTGTCTCTAGAGGCCCTGAGATCGCGTAGATCCCGGACCAAACTGCCCGGTCAGGCACGATGGCGTCTCGTAGAGCCAGTCAGACAGGACCAGGGCTTGATCTCGCGTGAGCTTGATGAGCACTGATTCCTCGTCCACGTGATCACCGTACAGCGGCGGCCACGCGAGTCACTCCCCCTGCCCACCACTCAACCCCAGCTCCCATCCCGTCCGCCGTCGGCCCACACATCGTGGAGCGGGCGTGGTTCATGGCGTCCAGGTGGAGCGCCCCACTGGACGAACGACCTGGACGCCATGGGCCGCGTCTGCTCGGCTCTGCCTGGGTCGATGGCGGACGGGTGGGAGCCCACCACGCTCGCCACGATGTGCCCGCGGCCGGGAACGGCGCCCCCTCCATCCCGGTGCCGGCCGATCCCCAGCCGGAGGCACTGTTTTGACCGTAGGCCGCCTACGCGGTGCAGCCACGGCGGGGTTCTCCCCCCTCTCGTGGCAGCGCCCGCTGTCCGGCTGGTGGCCTGGTGCGGGATCAGCGGGCCGTGCGAACGCCAGGCCTTCGCGTGATCCGGCTGCACGACGCTCGGCACGGCACGGCCACCCTGCTCACGGCGGCCGGAGTCGCGCCTCGTGTCGTGATGGAGATCCTCGGGCACTCTCAGATCAGCATCACCATGGACGTGTATACGCACGTCGTGCAGGACACCCAGCGCGAGGCCATGAGTCACATGGACCGGCTGCTCAGGAAGCGTCCCGGTCGTCAGTGACCGTGCTCGTTGATGTCAGCCGTAGATGTCAGAGGCCCGGCAGCTCCCCAATTTGGGAACTGCCGGGCCTCTGAACTGGTGCCCCCGGCAGGATTCGAACCTGCGACACCCGCTTTAGGAGAGCGGTGCTCTATCCCCTGAGCTACGAAGGCGGGGTTCTGGCGGATCATGGTCCGGGAGTCCGGATCTGATTCCGACAGAGCTTTCGGTGGCGCGGCCGGGGTACGGCTGTGCCACCGCCCACAGTGTAGCGGTTGGTGATCCGACGGCCGGGGGGACTTTCGTGGGAGAGGGGTGGGTTCGCTCGGAGGGGGCTGCTGACCTGCGGGGAGGCGTGCTCCGCGGGCGTGGGTCCACGGGTGGGCGGCAGGGTGTTCCGGTGTCGCCCACGGCTCGTCCCGGAGGGGCGCTCAAGAGCCCGACAGGGCCGGGCGGACCAGTTGGATCATGCGGGTCAGGCGCTGTTCGGCCGACTCGCGGGAGCTGAACGGGCTTTTTCCGAAGGCGAGTTCGGTGTGTGTGCGGGTCAGGGACGAGGTGCCGGTGATCAAGGACATCATGAGGGTGGCGGTCGGGCGGACGTCCACGCCGGGTCGCAGCGAGCCGTCGGTCCTGGCTCGGCGCAGGGTCCGGTACAGGCTGCCGAGCCAGTTGAGGTGGCAGTGCACCGCCGGGTCGTCCGGTGTGTCGATCTCCTGGGTGAGCCGGGTGCCGGCGCGCACGACGACGTCGGTCTCCAGGAGGCGTACGAGCGTGTGGGCCATGTCGACGGCGATGTCGAAGCCGGGCCCCCGGCGCTCCGCCTGCTGGGCGAGGAGGGCACCCGATGTGGTGCAGGCCTCGGCCTGGACGGCACGTGCGAGGTCGGACTTGGCGGCGAAGTGGAAGGACAGCGCGCCCTTGGTGACCTGGGCGAGTTCGCTGATCACCAGCAGTGTGGCGCGCTCGTAGCCGACCTGGTCGAAGACCGTGGAGGCCGCTCGGATCAGGTTGCCTCTGGTTCGCCCGGACCTCTCCTGCTTCACCACGACGCAACCACCCGGACGCTCCTTGTCACTTGGCCGCCTCTTGTCCTTCGCAGGCGACGCTAGAAACCAACTTTCCGGTTTGTCAACGGGGCCGGGGTATGGAGATCATCTTCACGACATGGCGCCAACCTGCGGGTTTCGCAGATGAGTTGGGTGGGACGCGTTTGATCGATGTCGGTCGTGAGGTGCCGGGAGGTGAGGGAAAAAACCGCGCGGCCGGTTTTGACGGCCGGGGCACCGCGAGGGGATCGATCCCCGTTGAGAGGCGTCTGCCATCCAGAGGGCGCCAGCCAGCCGGTGGGCCTCGAGGGGACGGCAGGTGCCGGGAGGATGCCGGGCGCCGAGGGGACGGCAGGTGCCGGGAGGATGCCGGACGCCGAGGGGACGACAGGCGCCGGGAGGATGCCGGACGCCGAGAGGTCGTCGGACGCCGCGAGGGTGCCGGGTGCCGAGCCGAGGTCAGGCGCCGGGCGTTCCGGAGGCCCCGGTCCGCAGCGGCCGGTGCGCGCGGCCGAGCGCCGTCGTCGCGGGATCGGTGACCCCCTCCGGACGGACCCGCGCCAGCGCGCCCGGGTGCGCGACGGACGGCAGCAGATGCCGCCAGAGCACGGCGACGCGGTCCCGCAGGTCGGCCCGCCCTGTGAGCGCCTGGGCCACCAGCTGCACGCCGGTGAAGGACGCCACGACGAACTCGGCGGTCTCGACCGGGTCGACCTGCGGAAGGACCTCGCCCGCCGCCTTGCCCTCGGCCAGCAGCCGGGCGGTGAGCTCGAACCAGCCGCCCCACGGATGCGTCCCGTCGACGAGGACCCCCTCGATGGACAGCCGGCTGCCGGCCCGGGCGAGCGGGTCGTGGCGCAGCGCGTACGCGAACTGGTGGGTGATGTCGACGACCGACTGGAGGGGCGAGCCGTGCTCCGGCACGGTCACCAGCGCGGTCTGCTCGTCGATGACCGCCCGCGCGAGATCGGATTTGGCCGCGAAGTGGAAGTACAGGGCGCCCTTGGTGACGTTCGCCCTGTGCAGGATCTCCGAGATCGCCGCGCGCTCGTAGCCGCGGTCGGCGAACACGCACGCGGCGGCTTCCACTATCGAGCGCCGGGTCCGCACCGCGCGAGCTTGTCTGGCCATCTCTCCCCTTCCGGGAGGTGCGTGCGTGCCCGGCGGGCGCCACGCAGGACCGCCGTGCAGCAGAAGGGGGCTCACCCTACCGGCCGGTCTGTTTCTCCGGCACGGAGCCGAGAGCCACGGGTCGCGCCCGGACTCAGCTGAGCGGTACCCGCCGGAAGCGGCTCGCGACGCGCAGTTCCGCCTCGATGCGGCCCGCCGTCGCGTGCAGCTCGGGCAGCACGTCGCGGACACAGGCCTCGGCGCTGCGGCGGCTGCTGTGCATGGCGACGTTCACCGCGGCCACGACCCGCCCGTCCCGTCCGCGCACGGGCACGGCGATGGACCGCAGGCCCTCCTCCAGCTCCTCGTCGACCAGGGCGTATCCGGCGTCCCGTACGCGCGCCAGCTCGGTCTCGATGCGTTCGGGGTCGGTGAGGGTGCGCGCGGTCGGTGGACGCAGTTCGGGCCGGGGGGCCCGGGGGCGGTCGGCCAGCATCACGCGGCCCAGCGAGGTCGGGTAGGCGGGCAGCCGGGTCCCGACGGTGATGTTGACGCTCATGATGCGGCTGGTGGCGACGTGGCCGACGTACTGGATCTCGTCGCCGGTCAGGATCGCCAGCGACACGGAGTCGTGCAGCTGCTGGGAGAGTTCGGTCAGGTGCGGGGCCGCGATGTCGGGCAGCGAGCTCCGTGACAGTGGGGGGAAACCCAGGCCCAGGACGCGCGGGGTGAGCCGGAAGACCCGGCCGTGGGCCGTGACGTGGCCGAGGTGCTCCAGAGTGATCAGGGCGCGGCGGGCTGTCGCGCGGGCGAGGCCGGTGGCCTGGGCGACCTCCGTGAGGGTGAGCTCGGCGCGGCCCTCGCCGAAGGCGGTGATCACGGTCAGGCCGCGGGCCAGCGACTCGACGAACTCCCGCCCCAGCTCCTGCTTGGAGGCGCTGGTCCAGGCGGCGAGCCCCGCGGGGCAGCCCGGCGCGTTCCGGTCGGCGGGCGGCGCCTTCCGCAGCTCCTGCTCCATCGCGGCCACGGCGGCGCGCAGCCGCGGCAGCAGTGTGTCCCGCAGCCCGTCCACGGTGTGCCGGCTGGTGTGGCTGACCACGCTCACCACGCAGGCGATCCGTCCCGACTCCCGCACGGGCATGGCGAGGGCGACGAGTCCGGGCTCGATGAGCTGGTCGTCCAGTGCCCACCCCTGCTCCCGGGCACGAAGGGTGCGGAGCTCGAAGTCGTCCCCGACGGCGGCGGGCCGCGTGGTCGGGGGCGTGGAGTCCGGTTCCCGGCCGGTGTCCTCGATGGGCCGGCTCCGGGCCGGTACGGCGGGGAACCCGCGGTCCTCCGGGTCGGAGGTGCGGCGTTCGCGCCAGCGCGCCCAGTCCGCCTCGTCCCACTCGGTGGCGAACAGCGGCCCGGGCGCGGTGCGTTCGGCGGGCAGCAGGTCGCCGATGCGGAAGCTCAGGGACATGGCGCGGCGCCGGATCGCCTGATGGATGAAGCGGATGCCGTCGCGGTCGCCGACGGCGAGGGAGACCGACTCGTCGAGTGCGTCGGCGAGCGCGTCGGCGTGCGCGTCCAGGAGGCGGGGGAGCCGCAGGGCCGCGAGGTAGGCGTTGCCGAGTTCCATCAGACGGGGGGCGAGCACGGCGTCCCGGCCGTCGAGGCGTACGTATCCCATGCGGGCGAGGGTCGCGGTGATCCGGTCGACGGTGGAGCGGGCCAGTCCGGTGGCCCGTTCCAGTCCGCTCAGGCTGGACGCCCCGTCCGCCTCGGTCAGCCGCCGCAGGACGGCGATGCCGCGGATGAGGGGGGTGACGGCCTCGGCGGGAACGGCCGCAGCCGCGGCGCCGGACACGGGTTTGGCCCCGGCGGGCGACGTCCGGGATCCGGGTCCCGGCCCGGTTGCGTTCCCGGCGCCGGAGGCCGGTGCGGCGTTCGATGGCATGGGCGCTCCGTTGCGGATCTCAGAAGAGACACCGTAGTGCTTGCCGGGCCGTATCAGCAGGTCGGCGACGGGCGCCGCCCGCGGCTCAGCGCCGGGTGACGGCGATGTGGTACTCCCCGGAGAGGTCGGCGGAGGCGACCCGGACCGTGACCCCCGTCTTGGGGTCCTTGAAGGTCTCGCCGGGGACGAACGGTGCGTCGGAGAGTTCCGCGTGCACGTTGGGGGAGCGGGTGCAGCCACCGCTGTCGCGCTGGGAGTCGTACACCGTGACGGGGCCGTTCCCGGTGTCGACGCTCGCGTCGACCTTGTAGATGAGGATGCCGGGGCGGCAGACCTCGGAGTCGTTGCCGCCCCGGGTGCGCAGTTCGAGGGCGTAACCGGTCTTGGGGCTGATGGGGACGAAGACGAGCTTGTTGCCGCCGCGCCGGGCCAGCGGGGTGAGCGTGTACTCCGTGGTGCCGGGTATCGCCGCGCAGCTGACCTGCGAGTCGTCGAGCCAGCCGAGCTTCCACTTGTGCCAGCCGAGCAGGTCGTTGTCGGCGCCCCAGTCCTCGCTCATGATGTCCCAGTGCCCGACCGCGCCCCCGCCGTCCTGGGTGTACAGGTCGGGGAGGCCGAAGGTGTGGCCGTTCTCGTGGGGGAGCACCCGGTAACCGGTGTCGGCGTAGGAGCCGGAGCCGTCGTCCTGGCGGCTGTAGACGAAGGACGCGTTGGAGACGGGGACGCCGTCGGCGACCGGTGCGTCGCCGTTGCCGGCGAAGGTCACGGACAGGACGGTGTCCAGGGCGGAGGGCCCGGCGTTCGGGGTGACCAGGACGTTCAGGATGTCGTAGTCGCGGAAGTCGACGGTGGCGTCGGCGGCGGCGACGATGTCCTGCACCAGCTCCCGGTACCCGGGGTCGAAGGGCGCGCCGCGCTCTATGCCGTAGTCCTTGAAGGTCTTGGGCATCCGCAGCCAGTGCGTGATCGGGGTCTCGGGGCGGTAGTCGAGACGGCCGTACGAAGCGGTGCGGAACCAGTCCCGCGTCTTGGGGAAGAACTCGCCGTAGCGGTCCATCGCGCTGCCCTTGCCGGGCGCGTCGGAGAAGTCGATCATCAGGGTGAGGGCTCGGACGGTGCCGGTGGAGCGGGCGTAGCCGGTCGTGGTGGGGACGCCTTCCCCCATCTGTACTCTCATCGCTCCGTTGATCATGCAGGGGCCGAGCGCCGTGGAGCGCGCCAGAGCGATGGATCCCGCCGCTGTGGATCCCGCTGTGAGGTGCCCGGTGCCGGCGGAGGTGCTCACCGCCAGCGTGAGGACGGTCACCGTGGCGAGTGCGGCCGCGCGGCGCGGGCGTATGCGGCGGCGGCTGGTCGGCTGCATGCATGGGCCTCTCGCTCCACGGCAGCCGCCGGTTTTTGGCTGCACCCTTGCGATCACCCTGTGCCGACCACCCGGCGGGCGCGCGCTGGATGAGCCCGATCGGGTCGTCGGCCCGGGATGCCGGGGGTGTCCGCGGATCCTCGGAACGTCCCTCTTCAGAGGCGGTGCGGCGCGCGCGGCGCAAGGCCCCCGCGAGACACACGCCGGCAGCGGCCGGGGGGCCGGCGCGCCGAGCGGCAGAGGTCGCGTGGAGGGCTCGGGCGAGGCGGCGGCGGCAGCGGGCCGCGGTCCGCGCGAGGACCCGGTGACCGGCCCGACGGAGATGTGAGGCAGGTCACATCGAGGCGGGGAAATAACCGGGGATCGTTTCCCCGTTTAGCTCTGTGTCCGAGCGAAACGGGGAGCGAATCCCCGGATCGCAATCCGAACTTCCAGCGACTCCGAGGAGCACACCGTGGACACCGCCACCCCCGTGCGGCGCCGAGTGGCCCGGCCGCGCGCCGATGCCCTGCGCAACCGGGAGCGGATCGTCGCCGCCGCCCGCGAGATGTTCGTCGAGTTCGGCCCCGAGGTGCCGTTCGACGAGATCGCGCGCCGGGCCGGCGTCGGCAACGCCACGGTGTACCGCAACTTCCCTGACCGCGACGCCCTCGCGCGCGAGGTCGTCTGCGCGGTGATGGACCGCACCTCGGAGTGGGTCGAGCGGGCGCTCGCCGAAGGCGGCGACGCCTTCGCGACGCTCAGCGGCTTCGTGCACTTCGCCGCCGACGAGCGGATCGGCGCGCTGTGCCCGATGCTCTCCGAGAGCTTCGACCAGCATCACCCCGACCTGGTCGCCGCGCGCGATCGGGTCACCGAACTCATCACGGAACTGATGTCGCGCGCCCGCGAGGCCGGACAGCTGCGCCCCGACGTCGAGTTCGGCGACCTGATGATCGCGCTCAGCCAGCTCACCCGGCCGCTGCCCGGCACCGCCTGCCGTGGCATCGACCGCTTCGTACACCGCCATCTACAGCTGTTCCTGGACGGCATGCGGGCCCCGGCCCGCTCCGTACTGCCCGGAGTGGCCGCCACCGTGGAGGACATGCGCCGAGCGTGACCGACGATTCCACCCTCGCATCGACGATTCCACCCTCGCATCGACGAATCGACCATCGCATCGATGAGTTCGGCGCACCGCGCCGGTCCGTACTGACAGCCGGTAGTTCCCTCCGGAACTTCCTGTAGTTCCTCCCGGAACGTCCCGTCAGTCCCCTGCCAAGCTTCCCGGCCGTCAACGATGACGAGCCGTCCCTTTCTCTCGACCTCTTTTCGACACGAAGTCCCGGAGTGGGTATCCCCATGTCAGAAACAGGAACGCCGGCGCTCGCCGCCGACGCCGATTCCAACCGCTGGAAGGCGCTCGCGTTCATCGCGCTCGCCCAGCTGATGGTCGTCCTCGACGCGACCATCGTGAACATCGCCCTGCCCTCCGCCCAGCAGGACCTGGGGATATCGGACGGCAACCGTCAGTGGGTCATCACCGCCTACGCCCTCGCATTCGGCGGTCTGCTGCTCTTCGGCGGCCGCATCGCCGACCTGTGGGGCCGCAAGCGCACCTTCGTCACCGGCCTGATCGGGTTCGCCGGCGCCTCCGCCCTCGGCGGTGCCGCCCAGGGCGAGGCCCTGCTGCTCGGGGCCCGCGCCCTCCAGGGCGCGTTCGGCGCGCTGCTCGCGCCCGCCGCGCTCTCGCTGCTCGCCGTGATGTTCACCGACGCCAAGGAGCGCGCCAAGGCGTTCGGCATCTACGGTGCGATCGCCGGTGGCGGTGGCGCCGTCGGCCTCATCCTCGGCGGCTTCCTCACCGAGTACCTGAACTGGCGCTGGACCTTCTACGTGAACATCCCGTTCGCGATCGTCGCCGCCGCCGGTGCGTACTTCGTCATCCGTGAGCCGGCCGGTGGCCGCAACCGCTCGCCGCTCGACATCCCCGGCGTCGTCCTGTCCACCCTGGGTCTGGTCTCCCTCGTCTACGGCTTCACCCGCGCCGAGTCCGAGGGCTGGAGCGACTCGGTGACGGTCGGCCTGTTCGTCGCCTCGGCGGTGCTGCTCGCGGCCTTCGTGCTCGTCGAGTCCAAGGTCAAGGCCCCGCTGCTGCCCCTGCGCGTGGTCACCGAGCGCAACCGTGGTGGTGTCTACCTCTCCCTGGGTCTCGCGGTCATCGCGATGTTCGGCCTGTTCCTCTTCCTGACCTACTACCTCCAGATCGTGAAGGGCTACTCGCCGGTCAAGACCGGCTTCGCCTTCCTGCCGATGATCGCGGGCATGATCACGGGCTCCACCCAGATCGGCGCCCGGCTGATGACCCGCGTCCCGGCGCGGCTGCTGATGGGCCCCGGCTTCCTGACCGCCGCGGTCGGCATGCTGCTGCTGACGCAGCTGGAGATCGGTTCCTCGTACGCGGGACTGCTGCTCCCGGCGCAGCTGCTGCTCGGCCTCGGCATGGGCAGCGCCTTCATGCCGGCCATGTCCCTGGCCACGACGGGCGTCGAGCCCCGTGACGCCGGTGTCGCCTCCGCGATGGTCAACACCTCGCAGCAGGTGGGCGGCGCCATCGGTACGGCCCTGCTGAACACGATCGCCGCCTCGGCGACCACCTCGTACGTCGCGGACCACATCGGCGGTGCCACCTCCAAGCCGCAGCAGCAGCTCGTCCACCTGCAGGGTCTGGTGAACGGCTACACCAACGCGATCTGGTTCGCCGTCGGCATCCTCGTGGTCGCCGCGGCGATCGCCCTCACCTTCGTCAACGCCGGTCGCCCGGACATCTCCTCGGCCGCCGGTCAGGGTGAGGGCGTCGAGGACGAGGTGAAGATCCCGGTCGTCGCACACTGACGGCCACGCACTCCGGCTGCTTCGCGTACGGACAAGGGGTGGGGACGCCTCGTCCGTACGAACCCCAGGGTCCGCCCCGGCTCCCGAGCACGACGGAGCCGGGGCGGACCCGTGTCCGGCAGGAGCGGCGGGGCCGCTTCCGGCGGTCAGCGCAGCCAGGGCAGGTCCGCGCCCGCGTCCTTCGGCTGGAGCCCCTCGGCGATGACGAGCATGGCCTCGCCGAGGGCTTTGTGCTGTTCGGGGGTGAGCCGGTCGAACATGGCCTGACGCACGGCGGCCACATGGCCGGGCGCGGCCTTGCTCAGCGTCTCCTGCCCCGCGTCGGTGAGGACCGCGAACTGGCCCCGCTTGTCGGAGGGGCAGTCCTCGCGGCGCACCCAGCCGTTCTTCTCCAGGCGGGCGATCGCGTGCGACAGGCGGGAGCGGGTGATCTTCGCGTTCATGGCCAGTTCGGTCATCCGCAGCCGCCTGCGCGGAGCCTCGGCGAGCTGCACGAGCAGCCCGTAGTAGACGTGCGGCATCCCCGCGTCGCGCTGCAGCTGCCGGTCGAGATGGTCCTCGAGGAGAGTGGCTGCGTGCATGTACGCGCGCCAGGTGCGCTGTTCCTCGTCGGTGAGCCAGCGCGGCTCTTCAGCGGGTGCCGTGTTCATGTACTCCACTGTACGAGCCCCTTCTTGAATATTAAACAAACCAGGGGTATCGTGCGCCGTAGAGATTGAGAGTTCAAGTATCCAGTCCTACGGTGAAAGCCTCCGGAGGGAGCCGCAGTCATGTCTGCCGCCACGTCTTTCGCAGCCGGGGAGCGTGCCCCGCGGCAGCGCATGCCCGCCCTCTATCTCAGCCACGGCGCACCGCCCCTCGCCGACGACCCCGTCTGGCCCGGCCAGCTCGCGGCCTGGTCCGCCGGCCTCCCCCGCCCGACGGCGATCCTGATGGTGTCCGCCCACTGGGAGGAGGCCCCGCTCGCCGTCGGCGCCGTCGAGACCGTGCCCCTCGTGTACGACTTCTGGGGTTTCCCCGAGCACTACTACCGGGTCGAGTACGCGGCCCCCGGCGCCCCCGCGCTCGCCGAGTCGGTACGGAAGCTGCTGCGCGCCCCCGGCGCGCCGGTCCAGGACGTCCCGGACCGCGGGCTGGACCACGGCGCCTACGTACCGCTGGTGGAGATGTACCCCGAGGCCGACATCCCGGTCCTCCAGGTCTCGCTGCCGACCCTCGACCCGGTCCGCCTGTTCGAGATCGGCCGCAAGCTGGCGCCGCTGCGCGACGAGGGCGTCCTGATCGTCGGGTCCGGCTTCTTCACCCACAACCTGGCGGCGCTGCGGCACACCGGCGGTGGAGTGCCGTCCTGGTCCAGCGAGTTCGACGACTGGGGCCACCGGGCCCTCGACGCCGGCGACGTGGACGCGCTGCTCGACTTCGAGCGCAAGTCCCCGGCCGGCCGCCTCGCCCACCCGCGTACCGAGCACTTCGCCCCCCTGTTCGTGACCATGGGCGCGGCCGACGAGTTCGGAGAGCTGGAGGGGCAGAGGTCCGTCATCGACGGGTTCTGGATGGGTATGGCGAAGCGGTCGGTGCAGTTCGGCTGACCCGCCTCTAGTCGTTCAGTTTCCTCTCGTACCAGGCGACGTCCCAGTACCGGCCGAACTTGCGGCCGACCTCCCGGTAGGTGCCCACGTGCCGGAACCCGAAGCGTTCGTGCAGCCGCACGGACGCTTCGTTGGGCAGCGCGATGCCCGCGTAGGCCCGGTGCAGGTCCTCTCCCGCGAGCGCGTCGAAGAGGCTCTCGTACAGCAGGGTGCCGATGCCGCGCCCGCCGGCGTCCGGGGCGACGTACACGGTGACCTCGACCGAGGTCGCGTAGGCGGGCTTCGGCCGGAACGCGCTGGACGTCGCGTAGCCCAGAAGCCGCTGTGAGTCCACGTCCGTGGCAACCATCAGGCGGTGCGGTCCGTCTTCAGGGTGGGAGAGCAGCCACGAGCGACGCGCTTCCGGCGTGAACACGGCGGTGTCGAATGTGATGGACGTCTCACGCACGTAGTGGTTGTAGAGGTCCGTCAGTGCGCCGAGATCGGCCTCGACTCCGGGCCTGACCTGCGCCTCTGTATGTCCGACAGGCATCTGTCCTCCCTGGGTGGCCGGACAGGGTACTGCATGATCAGAAAAATCGAGGGGCGGGTTGGGAATTCTGTCCTGATTCCAGTCGTTGTTTCCATCGGATGCCGGGCACCCGGGAGGGTGGCCCCGAAGTCCAGGACCACCCGCAAGCCCACCATCGCAAGGGAGCACGCATGGCAACCCGTGCCGTCGCCCGTCGTCAGTCCGCCGCCGGCGAGACCGCCGACGCGGCACGCAGTGTTCGCGCCGTAGGCGGCGAGATCGCCGACCGCGACCTGGTCGGCATGTACCTCGACGAGATCGCGCGTACGCCCCTGCTCGACGCCGCCAAGGAAGTCGAGCTGTCCCAGATCATCGAGGCGGGTGTGTTCGCGCGGCAGATCCTCGACGGGGAGGAGGAGGCCCAGGCCGACGCCACCCGTGAGGAGCTCGAGGCGCTCGTCGCGGAGGCGGAGCGCGCGAAGGACATATTCATCCGTTCGAACCTCCGCCTGGTCGTGGCTGTGGCGCGACGCTACCCGCGCAGCGGCCTGCCCCTGCTCGACCTGATCCAGGAGGGCAACGCGGGTCTGGTCCGCGCCGTCGAGAAGTTCGACTACCGCAAGGGCTTCAAGTTCTCGACGTACGCCACATGGTGGATCCGCCAGGCCATCACCCGCTCGATCGCCGACCAGTCGCGCACGATCCGCCTCCCCGTGCACCTGGTCGAGGAGCTGGGCCGCATCCGCCGCGTACAGCGCGAGTTCAACCGCGAGCACGGGCGGGAGCCGGAGCACGCGGAGATCGCCGCCGAGCTCGGTTCGACCCCGGAGCGCGTGGGCGACGTCCTGGACTGGGCCCGCGACCCGGTCTCGCTGAACATGTCGGTGGACGACGAGGGCGAGACCCAGTTCGGCGACCTGCTGGAGGACACCTCGGCCGTGTCGCCCGAGCAGTCGGTGCTGACACTCCTGCGCAGCGAGGGGCTGGACGACCTGATCGGCCGCCTCGACCAGCGCACGGCCTCCATCATCAAGATGCGGTACGGCATCGAGGACGGCCGGGAGCGCACGCTCACCGAGGTCGGCAAGGAGCACGGGCTGACGCGCGAGCGCATCCGTCAGATCGAGAAGCACGCCCTTCTCGAACTGAAGAAGCTGGCCCGCGACACCGGGTTCGACGCGGCGGCGTGAGCACCGGAGTCGACCAGTCCGCCCGCGTCGCGCCCGACCGCGCGCGCACGTTGGCCACAAGTCGACCAGACATGGCCATGTAAGGCCGCTTCAACCTGCTGGGCTCTGGGAACAAGACTTCAGAGCCCAGGGTTGAAGGGCTCAGCCCAGGGCAGACGCACCATCGACCCCCAAGAGCCGAGTCCCGACGCACCCCCCCTCGCGACGGGACTCTTCCGAGCCGAGCCTCGGCGCCTCACCCCCCCCTGGCGCCGAGGCTCGGCTCCGTTCCGAGAGGGCCGCGCGGGCTTTCGGGCAGAACGCTGACGGGCCACCCCGGACCTGAACCCCGGGGTGACCCGAAGGGCAGATTCTGCCACAGCGACACGACGGCACCCGGCCCCGACGAGGCTGAGCCCGCAGGCCCGGTGAGCGGGCAGGCCGCGCGGCGGGCAGGCCCGGGGGCCGAGGCTCATCCGCGGGGCGCGGCGAGCGTTCCGGAGTCCGCCGGGTCGCCGCCCGCCCGGGTCAGGCGAGCGCCCAAGTCCCGCACGCAGCCGACCAGTTCGGGCGGCTCGTGCACGACGAACTCGCAGTCGACCATCGCGAGCCGCACCGCCAGCCACTCCACGGAGTCGCCGGCCGAGGCCCGCAGCCGGCACCTGTGGTCGTCGACCGGTTCGGGCGCACCGAGCCAGGCGGGCAGCCGCGCCGCGACGAATTCGGCGGGAGCGGCGAAGGCGACCTCGAAGGTGTACGTCTCCTGGCGCCGGTACATGGACTGCCGCAGGTAGTCGGCGGCGTTCCCGGCGGGCAGCTCGCGCGCAGCGAACCGGCTCCCCGTGGCGAACGGCTCGGAGACCCGGTCGACGCGGAACGTACGCCAGTCCTCGCGGTCGACGTCGTAGGCGACGAGGTACCACCGGCGGCCGGTGGAGACGAGCCGGTACGGCTCCGTCAGCCGCCGTGACGGCGTCCCGTCCCCCGAGCGGTACGCGAACCGCAGCCGCTCCCGGCCCGCGACGCACGACGCCATCACGGTCAGCGTCTCGGGCGCGATGCTCGCACCGTCCCCGCTGGTCAGCGGAGTGGTGGCGGCCTGCAGCGTGGACACGCGGTGGCGCAGCCGGGACGGCAGCACCTGCTCCAGCTTGGCCAGGGCCCGTACCGAGGCCTCCTCCACGCCCTCGACGGCGTGCCCGGCGCCGGCCCGCAGCCCCACCGCGATCGCGACGGCCTCCTCGTCGTCGAGCACGAGCGGCGGCATCGCCTTGCCCGCGACCAGCCGGTACCCGCCGTCGGCCCCCTTGGTCGCCTGCACGGGATAGCCGAGCTCCCGCAGGCGGTCGATGTCGCGCCGGACGGTACGGCGGGACACCCCGAGCCGCTCGGAGAGCTCGCCGCCAGGCCATTCGCGGGGCGTCTGGAGGAGGGAGAGGAGCTGGAGGAGACGTGCCGGAGTGTCCGTTGTCATGTTGCCCAGAGTGCCGCAGATCTAGGACACGATCTGACCTAGTGGCGTTCTACCTTCTTTCCATGACCTCCACCGAGACCACTCTCAGCAGCACGGCCGAGCCGGCCGACGCCCCGGACGGGGCGGCCGACCGGCGGCGCTGGTTCGCCCTCGCCATCGTGATGACCGCGGCCTTCATGGACCTGGTCGACGTCACGATCGTCAACATCGCGATCCCGTCGATCAAGCGGGACGCCGGCGCCTCGTTCAGCCAGATCCAGTGGATCACCGCGGGCTACGCGCTGGCCTTCGCCGCCGGACTGATCACGGGTGGACGGCTCGGCGACATCCACGGCCGCAAGCGGCTCTTCCTCATCGGCATAGCGGGATTCACCGTGGCCTCGGCCCTGTGCGGCTTCGCCGCCAACCCGGAGATGCTCGTCGCCTCGCGCATCCTGCAGGGCGCCATGGCGGCGATGATGGTGCCGCAGGTGCTGTCGATCGTGCACGCCACCTTCCCGGCGCACGAGCGGGGCAAGGTCTTCGGCCTCTTCGGCGCGATCGTCGGTCTCGGCGCCGTGTCGGGCCCGCTGCTAGGCGCTCTGCTCACCGAGTGGAACCTGTTCGGCCTGGAGTGGCGGCCGATCTTCCTGATCAACCTGCCGGTGGGTGTGGTCGCGCTGTTCCTGGGCCGCCGTTTCATCAGCGAGTCCAAGGCCCCGCGGGCCCTCAGGCTCGACCTCGTCGGCGTCGCCCTCGTCACGCTCGGCCTGCTGATGCTGCTCTACCCGCTGACCCGTGGCCGCGAGCTGGGCTGGCCGGTGTGGGGATACGTGTCGATGGCCGGCGCCCTGGTCGTCTTCGCGGTACTGGTGGCATACGAGAGGCGGAAGGCGGAGCGGGACGGTTCGCCGCTGGTGGAGCTGTCGCTGTTCAAGGTGAAGAGCTTCGCGGCGGGCATCGCCGTCCAGACGGTCTTCGGTGTCGGCCTCGGCGTCTTCTTCCTGGTCTGGACCCTGTACATGCAGGTCGGCCTCGGCTGGAGCCCGCTGCGGGCCGGTCTGACCGGGGTTCCGTTCTCCATCGCGGTGTCGGCGGCGGCGGGCATGTCGGTGCAGCTGCTGGTCCCCCGGTTCGGCCGCAAGGTCCTCCAGACGGGCGCCCTGACCATGGCGCTCGGTGTGCTCCTCTACATCTGGGAGTCCGACCGGTACGGCATGTCCATCGCCTCCTGGCAGATGGCCCTCCCGCTGGTGGTCATGGGTGCGGGCATGGGCTTCATCGTGGCCCCGCTGACGGACGCGGTGCTCTCGGAGGTCCCGCGCGAGCACTCCGGCTCGGCCTCCGGACTCATCAACACCGTGCAGCAGATGGGCAACGCCCTCGGACTCGGGCTGGTGTCCGTCCTCTTCTTCGGCGAGATCGGCGACCGGCTGACCCCGGCCCAGGTGGGCCCCGCCTTCGTGAACGCCTTCCAGCACGCGCTGGGCTGGGTCGCGGCGGTGATGGCGGCCATCTTCGTGCTGATGTTCGCCCTGCCGAAGCGGCCGGCCCAGCACGTCGAGGGCGCGGACGCCGAGGACGCGGGCGTCGGCACGGCCGCGGGGGAGCGGGAGCCCGAGCTCGTCGGCTGAGACCCGTTGGGAGGGGGGCGGGCCCGGCACCTCAGGTGCCGGGCCCGCCCCCGTTCCCACACCGCGCACCCGTCCCTGCCCGCACCCGTCCCCTCACCGCTGGGGCCATGCCACCGCAACCCCCTCCGGCCCGCACCCGGCCTCCCACGGAAGGGGCGAAGAGCGGGCCCATGCCACCGCAACTCCCTCCGGCCCGCACCCGGCCTCCCACGGAAGGGGCCGTGCCGGTGAATCACATGCCCGTTGCGGACGGCAACACGAACCCACCGCACCGACACACCGGACCACACGACGGCTGCAACGGGCGGATCACCGGCACGGACCCGACCCACCCACCGGAC